>NZ_JAHRVT010000025.1:0-245870 GCF_019090545.1 Cycloclasticus sp.
AAAGTATGGTCATGTAGCTCAGCTGGTTAGAGCACGGCATTCATAATGCCGGGGTCGGTGGTTCAAGTCCACCCATGACCACCATTTCAAGTTTTGCCTTCAAAAATTACGCAACTTTTACTACGCGACTCTTAAAAAGAGCTGTTGGTTTTGCTTGCTTATCATTTACAGCATTATTTGGTTTTCAATGTTATTTGCGTACTATAGTTACTAAACGACGGCACGCAAAAAAAGGAATTAGTGATGAAAGAAGGGATCAACTACACCGCGTTATGTTTCACGATAGCGATAGCTATTTTCTTAGGCAATGGTCTGCTTTTTTTAGCAGAAAAAGCGTGGAAGACTTATGAGTTAAGAGTGGCTGCTCAACTGATGGAAGAGTCAACTGCAAGAATGAAGGTTGAATCTGCTAAGCGAATGGAAGAATTGCAAACCCAAAATCGCGAAAGAAAAAGAATCGCAGTTATTGAATCAGCTAATCAAAAGAACGTTCAAAGAATTAAGCGGGAAACCTGCGATTTTTGGGCGGCAGAATATAGCAAATCCAGAACATCGTACAATAAAGCCATGATGGACTCGGCTTGTGGTCGCTAAATACAGCGTCAGCAACCTACCATAAGACTTTGTCACCTATTTTGGTAACCTAAACTTCCGCTGCTAGCATTGCCGTGTGCGAAAAAAGCGCGAGCTGTGAGTTATTCAGCTCACGCTTTTAGATTTTTGCAGGGTCTTTTTCATTACTGTGTTAGCGCAGCGACCTGTGTGGCTACTTAATCACTCGTGTGACTCAGCTTCGGCGGCCAACTCGTCCATAGGTATTGCGATTTCTGGTGGCACTTCGTTATAAATAACTACGCCATATAACCCGATTAATAAAATAATCATTAGGCCGCCAAACACGGCTACTGATTTATTTTTGATGTAATGGAGGATCGATTTAAAGTTAAAACTTAGGTGCGCCAGAACCGCCAGTATCATGATTAGGCCAAACAGTTTATGCACCGGATGCATTTGAATCGTGAAAGATGGCTTCTCAATAACAAACATCAAAAGCCCCGAGGTGGACATGGCGATAAACGAAACAAAAAGGGCTACGGCGACAATTTTCCTGAACATATTAACTCTCCAATTTTTAGTGTGTGACTGATCACGTTTGAACTGAGCTGACCATACTACAGCGTGCATCTAAACGAAACGATATAATGCGGGCCATGTTGGCTAATCCTTCCTAAGCGCTTCAAACTTAGCGGCCATTGTGGGGTTCTTTTTCGTTAACTTTTTAACGGTTAGGTCGTCTGCTTTGTTGTTGGCTAAGCGCAGGTTGTTTTCTGAGCCAAGAAGGGCATCCTTAGTTTTCTGAAGGTGGTCGATTGTTTTATCAATTTCGGTAATGGCGGTTTTAAACTTTTTAGATGCTAAATCGTAATTTCGCGCAAAGCCTGTTTTAAATGCATCAAGTTCTTCTTCAAAATGAGTAATATCAACATTTTGGGCTTTTACAATGGCCAGTTCTTGTTTGTATTTCAGTGAGTTTTGAGCCGCATTGCGTAGCAACGTTATTATTGGAATAAAGAACTGCGGCCTAATAACGTACATTTTTTTGTAGCGATGTGAGACATCAACAATGCCCGAGTTATACAGTTCACTATCGGGTTCTAAAAGGGACACAAGAACAGCGTACTCACAATTTTTTTCATGTCTGTCTTTATCGAGTTCTTTGAGAAAATCTTCGTTCTTTTTCTTAGTCGCCGTTTCGTCACTTTCATTCTTCATCTCAAACATGATGGAGACAGTCTCAATGTCATTCTCATCTTTATCGCGGAAAATGTAGTCACCTTTGCTGCCAGTGCGAGCATCATTGTCTTTTTCAAAATAAGATTTAGGGAAAGCAGTCGGCCGGATACGGTTAAACTCTGTTTCACAATGTTGTTCAAGCGTTTCGCCAACCATTTTGGTAGACAGGCGCGCTTTCATGTCTTTCAGGCGTTCAATCGTATCTTCAAGGTCATTAATACGTGTTTCGTATTTATCCTTTAAGGATATTTCTGACATTGTTTTTTCACTTTCTTTCGCGCTAAGTACGGCTTTAAGGTGTTGAATCTCTTTGTCTTTCTCCGCAGATGTTTTTTGTAGCTGATTGGAGTGATTTGCCGCTGCCAGCTCAGACGCGGCTTTTTTTTCTAGCTCGGCTTGCCTTAATCTATTGGCTAAATCATCGCGTTCCTTTTCAACTGCTTTAACCGCCTCAGAAACAGCCAGCTGTTTTGACGTATCACCTGCCTCTAACCTTGCTTTCAGGTCTTGTATTTCTGCATCTTTGGCAGCTGATTTTTTTTGCGCATCGTTCGTTGCTTGTTGTTTGGCCAGCTCGACGGCATTAATTTTTTCTTTTTCAGCAATGTCTAAGCGCTCATTTAGCTGCTGTGTAAATTCGCTATCACGAACCTGCTTCACGATATCCGCGTACCCAGCTTCATCAATCTTGAATGCTTTTTTACATTCAGGGCAATGTATATCTTGCATGGTATTTGTTCCTTTGTTGGTGTCTTTTGGTGGTCGCTACTGTATTGTTCTGTTACGTTTGAAGCTTGGTTTTAGCCCAGCTGATAATTGTTCAAAATAGCTATTTGTTAACGGTTTGACGGTTGATGAAACTCAATAACATTTTTATCAGGGTCTCTAATAAAAAAGAACTGTGCGCCTTCAAACTCAACTTCTTCAGTAATGGTAATGCCCAATTCTTTTATAATCTTTCGTGCAGATTCGATATTCGTTACCTGTAAGGCTACATGAGTGTAACCCGTATTTTTTGCGGCAATATCCATCAGTACATTTTCTGTGCAATCAGAATCTGCGTTGAGAATAAAGTTTATATTAATACCAGATGGGTGCTCCATAATGGCAACAGGTTCCGGCCCGATAGGGCCAGCGATAAATTCAAACCCCAGTTGCTGGTAGAAATGTCTAGAGGCATTCAGGTTTTTAACTCGTAACCCAATATGATTGATCCGGGTAATTTCTTTCACCGTGTATCTTCCCTATTTATTTAGGTTTTTGTTTACCGCCTGCTTCAGCAACAGTTTGGAGTGTTTTTATAGATTAGTGAGTAGTTTATTCATCTTTTCCGCTAGCTCAAAATCCAGTTCGCTTAAACCGTCAACATCATGGGTCGTCAGGCTGATATTAACTTTGTTATAAACGTTAAACCATTCAGGGTGGTGGTTCATTGCTTCAGCTGTTATTGCGGCAGAGGCCATAAAACCAAAAGCCAGTGCAAAATTAGGAAACGTACACTCTCGGTAAAGCTTGCCTTCTTTTAAGCCCCAGCCTTTTATTTCGCCATTTTTCAAACGAGATTCGGCTTCCGTTAATGAGATTAGTTTTTTCATGGTAATCACTACGCCTCTTAAGTTATCAATCGGTTTTGGTTATTGGGGAATGGATGCCTATTTTTCGGTGTTCAAAAATAAGCAGCACATCAATGCTTCCAACATATTGAAACCTAAGCTTTTTATCCCGCGATTATGTTGTGCCTTGTTGTGCTGTTTGGTGTAGCAAAAATTAAAATGATTTATGCGTTTTTACCGCAACACTTCTTATATTTACGGCCATTACCGCAAATGCAAGGGTCATTACGGCCAATTTTTGGTGTCGCTCTGGTTATAGGTGTTTGTGGTGGCGGGCAGCAACTGGTGTCATTGCAGCTAGACTCTTTTGGCGCTACAGATGGGGTTGATAAATTATGGCTACTTTCATTCATATGGGTTATTCACTCTTTGTTGAAATTAAAATACAGACTGTAATTATAAACCTATAGCGAGCCTATACAGCGTGCGCCAATTTTGAAATGCTTGAGCGATTTATTTTCTATATTTCTCTAGAATATTTTGCCTTGCTTGCACATTAGCCATTAAATAGTGGATAAATCACATTGTTGATGACGTTTATTCCCTTCTCCGTGTGGATCCAAAACAAACCACTTAAATTCAAAATAATAGTGACCCAATAAACACGTTTAAACTCTTTTTTGCTCGACTTGTGGCGCAATTTCTTTTGAGCAAAAAAAGCACCCGGCCAGCCTCCAATTATTGAAAGTAGATGCAGCGTGCTTTCTTGTATTCTCCAATGGTTGTTTTGAGCTGCAGATTTATCAATTGCGTATGTGGCAAAAGTAATAAGGCTCATCACAATATAAATGCTGGTGATAATTAGGGGTAGCTTGCCAAAATAAGTTGAGGTTAATAGCGCTGCGCAAAAAAGCGCTATAAAAATTTCACCAAAATGACAGCCTTTTTTTGCTTGGCTTCTTTTCTTTAAATCTCTAGCATCACGAGCAAATTGAATATTGTCAGCTTTATAACGGTTATTATTGTCCTGAACTAATTCGTACACAATAACTTCGCCATTAACAGGTCGACGTGAACGAGGTTTAAAAGCTTTAATATGCACGAAAGCGCGTTTGCCTCCATCATTTGGCTCGACAAAACCAAAACCCTTCTCATCATTCCAGTTTAAAACTTTACCTTGAAATTTCATGCTCTCGCTTTAATTTGGCTAATGATATAGCTCACTTGCCGACAAAAGAATAGTGGAGAGCAGCGAAACACGCTTTTGGTGGTCAAGTGCCAATGCCTTGTTATAAGCCAAAATGAACGCCTAGAGAGTTGGCTGCTCTAAAAGCACCAAAACCAAATAGCACAAAGGAAGAAAGTACAATAAGTATATTGAAGGCATTTATAGAATGTCCTAGCTTGGGCGAGTCACTTGAGAATGCTAATTGCGACAAATAGGTGGTACCTGTAGCTAAGGCCGCGCAAAGCACACCTAAGCAGAATATAAAAATTGAACTTGTAAGGCTATTTGCAACAACTTCCGTTGTTGGGCTTTTCCATATTTTACCTGTAAAAGCCAAAAGTGCTGCCGCTGCACCACCGTTTATCAGCATGCTTGCTTTTAGAGCTGATTGCCCTGCAGTTATGACAGACTTAAACATCTCTAGAGAATGAGCAGTCTCATTATTAGCATGCGCTATATTTCGGTCGTTTTCAGCTTTGAATTTAGCCAATTCTGCTTCATGATTTAGTGACTTATAATATGTGTCATTCTCAACGTCTTTATCAAATAACATGAGGTAATTCTCCATAGCATCAATAGATACAGTCGAGTGCCCCTGTTCCTTCGTCTGGCTTAGCGCCTCTCTTATTTCAGTAATTACTTCAATTGCTTTCATCTGGTGCCATGTTGGATTGACTTATAAAGCTTAAAATAAGATTCACGTGGTTTTTACGCTTCGTATTTGACTTTTTTGTTGTGAATCTAAGACGGCCTGAAACACTTGAATACCGTGCCCATTGCCTGTGCGTCAGGGGATGACCATGTGCCAACATTTAGATCGGAGTGTGTAACGGTATCGGCATTTGGATACCTTTGGGCAGCTGCATCTCGTAATCTATTTTTTATTTCCATTACTTGCTGATTTCTATCCCATAGCATAACTATGTTAGCATCAACTTGAACTTGACCAAGCATCTCGCAATTTGAAAGGTGGGCGGAATCAGATGGTGTGATGAACACTCTTTCTCCCGTTGTAACTATGCTTGCGCATCCATTTAATAACGCCATTACCATGATGGTAATTGATAGTATATTATTCATACGATCCTTGTTTAAACGTAAGTTTATGCCTATTTAACCTAATTGTATCAAGTAAGCCGAAGCAGTTTTCCACGTATTAAATAATATAGATAGGTGAATAATACTTCCATGTATTTTTATATTAGCAGCTAAACGTAAATAGGCTGTTGGCTTGTAATATAGTGAGTTGTTATAGCTGAATATAACACAACTATTTTTACAGCATGGCACTGTTAACATGGGGTCGTAATGACCGGCGTTGTTATAACGATTTGATTTGGGAGGGAAGGTTATTTTGGGTAAGGTGGCGGATAAAAACTGCGGGTGTCGCCCTAAGGCTTAATTTTCCACCTTCTCAGGTTGTTTGTTATAGCTTTTTTAAGGCGCGGGTATTTAGCGCAGGCACTTTCTTTTCTTTTTGAGTTTTAGGCTTCTTGCTCTCCAATAATTCTGCAGTCGCCATATTGCATCCACCTTTAGCTAGTTGAGTAGGCGTTTTCACACGGGCCTTTCGTCTATTTGCTATTGTGGGTTTAGAGGAATATTCTATAAATGTTGATCAGCTTTTATAGCAACTGGTGACCGTGGAAAAATAGAGGATAAATATTATGTTAGCACTTGAGCTTGACCCTGTATTACTGGCGCGTATTCAATTCGCCTTCACGATTAGTTTTCACATTGTTTTTCCGGCATTCACGATTGGCTTGGCAAGTTGGCTTGCTGTTGTTGAGGGGCTGTATCTGAAAACAGGCAAAAATGTTTATAGAGAAATCTACAAAATGTGGATTAAGATTTTTGCGGTGTGCTTTGGGATGGGTGTTGTCTCGGGTGTTGTGATGTCCTATCAGTTTGGTACTAACTGGTCTGTTTTTTCCGATAAAGTTGGCAATGTTATTGGGCCGCTTCTAGGCTACGAAGTGCTAACAGCGTTCTTTTTGGAAGCATCTTTTCTTGGCATTATGCTTTTTGGTTGGGGCCGTGTGAGCAAGAAAATGCATTTTGTTTCCACCTTAATTGTAGCTTTTGGCACGCTTGTTTCCGCGTTTTGGATTTTGTCAGCCAATAGTTGGATGCAAACCCCTCAGGGTTTTGAAGTAAGGGCCGATGGTTTGCTGTATGCCACAAATTGGATGGAAGTTATTTTTAACCCATCTTTCCCTGTGCGTTTTCTTCATATGGTAACAGCAGCCTATCTGACAACCGCTTTTGTTGTAGGCGGGGTTGGGGCCTATTATTTATGGCGAAAAATCCATGTTGAACACGCTAAAGTGATGTTTTCTATGGCGATGCTGATGGCGGTGTTTGTTGCACCAACCCAGTTGCTTATAGGCCATGCACATGGTGAAAACACAATGGAATATCAGCCTATCAAGGTGGCTGCGATGGAGGGAAACTGGGAGCGTGGTGGCAATAAACCGCTGTACCTTTTTGGCATACCGAATGAAGAAACCGAAAGTACAGATTATGGTATTACTATTCCTAACGGCGCTAGTTTGATCTTAACAGGTTCTGCAGAGGGGGTTGTGCCTGGGTTGAAAGAGGTCGCAAAAGAAGATCGCCCTCCGGTGGCTATTGTGTTTTGGTCTTTCCGCGTTATGGTTGGCTTGGGTGTGGCAATGATACTAACGGGTATTTTGGCTGCCATTTTATATTTCAGAAAACGCTTGTTTGATGTTAAGTCCTTTCAATTATGGTGCATGGCAATGATGCCAAGCGGGTTTATAGCATTGTTAGCTGGTTGGTTTGTAACGGAGGTAGGACGCCAACCCTTTACGGTTTATGGCATTGTTAGAACGGCGGAGAGTATTTCTCCAGTTATCGCAGAACAACTGGCCTTGAGCTTAGGTATTTTTGTTGTGGCTTATACGCTGATTTTTGGCACGGGTAGTTATTATATTTTGAAATTAATTGGCAAGGGGCCCAACCAAGATAAGTCGGGTAATGGCTATTATGAACACGGGCAAGAGGCGGTTGCACCTAATCTAGCCAGCAACATTGGAAAGGAGGGTAAAAATGTTTGATTTATCACCATGGCTAGACCTACCTTTAATATGGGGCGCTTTAATCGCAACAGCTGTTTTTATATATGTCTTGTTGGATGGCTTTGATTTGGGCTGTGGCATATTATTTCCATTTGCGCCTAGCGATAAATGCCGTAGCAAAATAATGAATTCGATCGCGCCGTTTTGGGATGGTAACGAAACGTGGCTTGTTCTTGGTGGGGGCGGTCTTTTTGCGGCTTTTCCAGTTGCGTATGCGATAGTGATGCCGGCACTTTATTTACCCGTTATTTTAATGCTGATAGGGCTCATTTTTCGTGGTGTCGCCTTTGAATTTCGTTTTAAAACGGAGGGAAGAGACCGCAAACTATGGGATGTGTCTTTCCACGTTGGCTCGTTATTGGCTGCGTTTATGCAGGGCGTAATTTTGGGTAATTTTGTACAAGGCTTTGAGGTTGTTGAGCGAGGTTTTGCCGGCGGTCCGCTTGACTGGGCTAATGGGTTTGCAGTAATAACAGGTATTTCGCTAGTGTTTGGCTATGCGCTGATTGGCGCAACATGGCTCATATGGAAATGTGAGGATGATACCCAGCGCTGGGCACGTGCTGTGGCGCGATATGTTATCGGCTTTGTAGCATTGGCAATGGGCTTAGTGAGTTTGTGTATGCCATTTATTGACGAACGCATTCTGACGTTGTGGTTTTCTATGCCCAATATGTTTTTTCTGGCACCGGTTCCTATTATTACGTTTTGCGCTTTTGTTTTACTTTGGAAAGACTTACATAGCGAGCGCGAGATTCGTCCGTTTTTGCTCACCATCTTCATATTTTTACTCGGTTATGTGGGGCTAGGTATCAGCTTGTTTCCATGGATTGTTCCGTTTAGTTTTACCCTTTGGGATGCGGCCGCTGCCTCAACATCGCAATCATTCTTATTAGTTGGAACCGCGGTGTTTTTGCCCATTATTTTAGTGTATACAGGATATAGTTATTACATATTTAGGGGTAAAGCTGATGATAAAGCCATGTATTAAAAGCGGGCTAATTGTTGCGTGTTTATTGTGTTATGCAGTCAGTTTTGCACAAGAGCCTGTCTTTTCTTATGTTGAGGAAGCAAGAGGCATTACCCAGCAATTTCAACAAACATTAAAGCAGGAATTACAGGCGGCGATTAAAACAGGTGGTTTAAAAAAAGCCGTCGATGTGTGTAGTCTTCGCGCACCTGAAATTGCAGAAAAAATGGCAGACGAAACAGGCTGGGCAATAGGGCGTACCTCTTTAAAAACACGTCATCAAAACAATAGGCCCACAGCGCAAGAAAAGGCGGTTTTAGACGAGTTTGTAAGCAGGAAAAGTGCGGGTGAAGACCTTGCAGAAATGGAATGGTGGCAACAGCAGGGCACAAGCATAATGTATATGAAGGCAATTCCAATGCAGGGCTTGTGTTTAAGTTGCCATGGCATAACGGTAGAGACCTCACTTAAAAACCATATCAAGGAGCTCTACCCTCGCGATACCGCGATGGGCTTTAAAATAGGTGAGATTCGCGGAGCATTTAGCTTGCAAAAATATATAGAGTTAGCTAATGGACAAATTGTTAAGTAAATATTTATCGCCTAAACAAAAACAATGGGCATGGTTTGTGATTCTTTGGTGCTTTGGTTTGTTCTGCGTTGTGAGTATGGGCGCGGTGATCAAATTTATTATGAACATTTAGTGTTATTTCATAACTTCAACATGTTTATAGGTCAAAAATACGTGTTGAAGAAAAGTAATCAAAGTTGAACTGAGTCAATTCACCTGCTTGTTGCCCAGGCACGGGTAATAAACGGACGGTTAAAGGTTTATTTAAGGACAGAGACAACATCGCTGTGTCTCGCATTAATCCCTCAATTTTTTTCTGAGGTGTATTGCCACTAACAGGGATGACATCCAAGCCGGTACCGCCAACAGCTGCGCAAGCCAATAGCGTTGCGATATTAAAATTCTCACTGATAGCGTTTTGTGCGAGCACTGCATCTTCTAGTGGCAAAAGCATGACCGCACAGTAGCCGGCGCGATTAAAGTTAGCGGCATCCAAGCTTTGTTTGATTAAACCAATGGCTGCCATTGTGCTGGGGCCACCAAAAGGTTCGTTTGTGAGCAGTTCCACAATACGACCAAAAGAACGAGGAATGCTTGGGTAGGGTGATGGCGTCATATCAATGCCGCGGTAGGTTATATTAGTGAGCGCGGCAGCTTCGGTTCCCAGCTTATCAAGCGTTGCTCCGAGGCGGTTAAACGTGGCTGTTAAGGACGGCTCTGCTAACCAGCGCTGTTCAGTATTATCAAAGGTTTCTAATAAGTCGACAAGGATATCTGCGGATTCGATAGCCATTGAAAAGGCGGTTGAGCTGTTTCCATCGTGCCAAGCGGCAGGAAAAAACGGGCTAAATGCTGGCATATTGGCGACCATGCAATAGCGTAAATTACCAAAACCGTCTTCTTTGATGGTTGAGTTATCCACCACGACTTGCGCTGCAGGTGGCAGGCAGTCTGTTTTGAGTCCATTTGCCTGATCGGCCAATTGTACGGAGGTAAATACCCAATCAGTTGCCTCAATGATGGCAGGGATTCCAGCCATAAGTTGTTTGAGTAAGCTGTTTTCAGTGCTTGCCTCGTCAGTGCTTAAGCTTGCTCCAAGTGTCCCTAGGGCTACATGTTTAAAGCCTGCTTGATTGGCAACTTGTTCGTACTGGCTGGCAAACAAGGCTAAATGCTCAGCGCTGGCGCCTTCGGGGAAAATTTTTTCGAGTGGTTGGCTGGCTAGGCGTAAACTTTGCACGGCAAAACCTGCGTCAGTAAATAACTTTTTAACCTGCAAGGCTTGTTTGCCGAGAGGTGCAATTTGTTGCTCCATCTGTTGTTTGTCGGTATTGATTGGCAGTTCAGTGAAAAAGGTAAGGGCGCGAATTTCCATCTGGTCTCCTGAGTAAAGCGTTGTGCAGCGATTAAATGTGTATTGGGAGTCTTAATAGGTTGATAGTTAATATATCAGAACCGGTGAGTGCCAGTGCATAGCTAAAAAGAAACCCCTTCAGATGGTTTAGCAAATTTGTGTGTTTGCTGGCTGTTTTTAAGAGCGATGGGCTTGCAACGTGATGGTATCAATGGGTTTTAAAATGAAGGGGCTTTTTTTGTGAATGAGAACATGCGTTTTTGAAATTAAAACCAAACAATAATGTCATTATTATTCAATAGGTTACGTTTTTATGGCACTGCTTGCCGATCATCTGCTTGTTCCGCAATATTTCTTTATCAGAAGGGTTTAACAAAAGAATTTCTAGTATTTTCTTTAATAAAGCGATGCAAGCCAATGATTTTTATTGCCTTTATTGTTTATTTAAATGTGTTTTCCAATGGCCTTTATAAACCCTAGCTAAGTGTTTGTTCGTAAAGAAAGTATTTATGGAATGGGAAACTTGACAGAGTGGTATTTTCATCCTTATAGTGCAAAAAAGTGGGGTAAAGTGGTAGAAAAGGGAATAAATCAAATAAGGGGCCGGTTTTGTTTAGAGGGGTTAATAACGTGACGTTGGATGCAAAGGGGCGATTGTCTATCCCTACGCGTTATCGTGCGCAGTTGAAAACCTCTTGTGATGGGCAAATGATGATGACGGTTGATCGTGAACATAGTCTCTTATTATATCCCTTGCCGGTTTGGGAGGATATAGAACGAAAATTGATTAAATTGCCTACCCTAAATAAGCAAGCCAGACGTTTGCAGCGTTTATTAATTGGGCACGCAACCGAATGCGAATTGGATGGGCAGGGCCGAGTGCTTGTGTCGCCACCCCTACGAGAATTTGCTGGACTGGATAAGAAAACAGTCATGATAGGACAGGGAAACAAGTTCGAAATTTGGAATGAGCAGACATGGGTCACTAAGCGTGACATATGGTTTGAAGAGGAGAGTGCAGAAGACGGTGAGCTTTCACCTGAACTGGGAACCTTGTCGCTTTGATGTCTACTGGTGAATTACATAAGCCGGTTTTATTGGATGAAGCGATAGAGGGGCTGATACGACAAACTGATGGGGTTTATATCGATGGAACCTTTGGTCGTGGTGGTCATAGCGGGTCAATATTGCAGGTCTTGTCGCCTCAGGGGCGCTTATTGGCCATTGATAAGGATATGGATGCTGTGAACTCCCCCCAAGCACAAGCCTTATTAAAAGACGAACGATTTGAATTAGCGCACAGTAGTTTTGCACAGATGGAGCAATTGGCACAAGAACGGCATTGGGATGGCGCGGTTGATGGTATTTTGCTAGACCTTGGTGTGTCGTCCCCCCAGTTAGATGTTGCAGAACGTGGCTTTAGCTTTATGAAAGATGGGCCTTTAGATATGAGAATGGATTCAACGCAGGGCGAGTCAGCAGCGCAATGGCTTTCTCATGTTGAAGAAGGCGAGCTGGTTAAAGTGCTAAGGGTGTATGGTGAGGAAAAGTTTGCTCGTAAAATTGCAGCAGAAATTGTTCTTCAGCGCAAGGAAACGGCGATTGAAACAACGGCTCAATTAGCGGCATTAATTGCAAATGTTGTGAAAAGGCGAGAACCCGGCAAACATCCTGCAACAAGAAGCTTTCAAGCCATTCGAATTAAAATTAACAAAGAACTCGATGACCTTGAGCAGGCCTTGGCAAGCTCATTGAGTATGTTGAAACAAGGCGGCCGCTTAGCCGTTATTAGCTTTCATTCGTTAGAAGACAGAATTGTGAAACGGTTTATACGTGAGCAGTCGCGTGGAGAGATCGTTCCTCGCCATCTTCCAATGCCGTTAGATGCTAAAAAGCCGGTGTTAAAAGTGGTGGGTAAGGCAATTAAAGCGTCTGCGAATGAAGTAGCGGGTAATGTTCGAAGTCGCAGCGCTGTATTACGTATTGCAGAGAAATTGTAATGGCAGATCAAAGTCTAGCAGGTATTACAGTTATTTTATTGGTGTTGGTGATGGTGTCGGCATTGGCCGTTGTGTACGTGAAATATGATGCGCGTTTAATGTTTAATCAGCTACAAAAAGAATTACGAGAACAGGATAGGTTGGGCGTTGAATGGAATCGTTTGCAGTTAGAGCAAAACACTTGGTCATCAAATAACCGAATAGAAAAACTAGCTCGTACAAAGTTAAATTTACAGGCGCCTACGTCGGCACAAATTGTTTACGTAAAAGTTAAATGAAGTATTCACATCAACAATCTAATAACACTGTGCAGAAGGTTATTGTGCCTGAGTTGGCGGGGCGTCGCCGATTTATTCTGGCGTGTTTTATGTTGATGATGTGCGTGCTGATTTATCGGGCAATTGATTTACAAGTATTAAATAATAGTTATTTGCAAAAGCGCGGAGAAGCGGTTCATTTGCGTGACATCAAATTACCTGCTTATCGTGGAAAAATTACAGATGTAGGTGGGCACGCGTTGGCCATTAGTGCACCAGTGAGTTCTGTTTGGGTGAACCCGCAAGAGTTGGAGCTGGGCACTAAAAAGAAAGAGTTTGCAAAGCTGCTTGGTTTGAAGGTTAGCGCACTTGATAAGAAGCTTAAAAAAGTAGCCTCGAGGCGGTTTGTGTATTTGCGTCGCCATATGGATCCACAGGTGACGGCAATGATTGATCAGTTGCAATTACCAGGGGTGTATTTACAAAAGGAATATAGGCGCTATTACCCTGATGGCGAGGTGGCAGCACATCTTGTTGGCTTTACAAATATTGATGATGAAGGGCAAGAGGGCCTTGAATTAGCCTGGGATGAATCATTAAAAGGCTCAGCAGGTGCCGAGCGTGTGCTTCGTGATGGCAAACGCAGAATGGTAAAGCATGTTGATAACATACGTGCGCCTATTCCCGGTCAAGATATTCGGCTAACGATAGACCGGCGTTTGCAATATTTAGCATACCGAGAGTTAAAGGCGGCCGTCGCGCAGCAAAAGGCCACGTCTGGTTCATTAGTGTTGCTGAATGCTGAAACTGGCCAGTTGTTAGCAGTGGCAAACCAGCCTGCCTTTAATCCAAACGATCGTTCTAAGATTAAAGCGAGTCATGTTCGTAACAGAGCCTTTGTTGATTTGTTCGAACCCGGTTCAACAATGAAGCCCTTTACCGTTGCGGCAGGCATGGAATCGGGTGTCTTTGATGCTTCTACCGTGATTGATACCAACCCCGGTTATATGCGAGTGGGACGTAGTCAAGTGCGGGATCACCGTAATTACGGTGAAATAGATTTAGCAACGCTACTACTTAAGTCAAGTAATGTGGCGTCAGCAAAAATTGCTTTGGGCATTCCTGGCGAAAAGTTATGGGGTATGTTGAATAGTTTAGGGTTTGGTCAGTCAGCAGGCCTTGGGTTTCCGGGAGAAGCTCGTGGCAAACTAGTTGGCTATGAGCAGTGGCGGCCGATTGAAACGGCGACCTTGTCATTTGGTTATGGTTTGTCTACCTCGGCATTGCAATTAGCACGTGCTTATTCGGTTATTGCGAATGAAGGTGTTTTAGAGCCGATTTCGTTAGTGGTTGATGAAGCGGCTGCTGAAAGTGTGCGGGTGATGAGTCCAACAGTTGCTAACAGTGTGCGCAATATGATGCGCGGTGTGGTTACTAAAGCGGGTACAGCGCCCAGAGCAAAGGTGTACGGTTACTCGGTTGCCGGTAAAACAGGCACTGTAAAAAAAGCGATCGCTGGTGGCTACGCAGAAGATAAATACTTAGGTGTGTTTGCAGGCATGGCGCCAGCTAGCGACCCAAAATTAGTAATGGTTGTGGTGATTGATGAGCCAAAAGCAGGCGATTACTATGGTGGTTTAGTGGCCGCACCAGTATTTTCCAGAGTGATGTCTGGGGCGTTACGCTTAATGAATATTGCACCGGACAACCTCGATAAGGCAACCGTGTTTGCATCACTTGAAAGAGGTATTCAATGATGCCAGCTAAGCAAAATTCTTCGTTGCTGCCTTTGCAAACCGTGTTGGACGGCTTGTTGGAGGTTGACTCAGACTTACGTATTGCAAATTTGAGTGTAGATGCGCGCAATATTCAAAAAGATGACGTATTTATAGCAGTCGCTGGTTCACAAAAGCATGGCCTTATGTACGCAGAACAAGCGATACAAGCTGGCGCCGTTGCGATTATTTATGACCCTGAAGCAGGGGGTGAATTTTTAGCCGAGAAAGTAAAAAAAGCACATAGCATTTCCCTCTTTAAGCTTGCCAACCTTGGTGAGCATATCAGCATCATGGCTGCGCGTTTATATCAATTTCCATCGAAGGAGTTATCTGTGGTCGGGATTACTGGCACCAATGGTAAAACCTCGGTGAGCCACTTTATTGCTCAGGCATTAAATGTACAGACAAATTCATCCGCTATCATCGGTACCTTAGGCTGGGGACAGGTTGATGATTTAAAGAAAACGATCAATACCACTCCAGATGCAGTGAGTGTTCAGCGGCAACTGGCGACTTTACGCGACGAAGGCATTGCAACCGTTGCGATGGAAGTTTCTTCGCATGGTTTAGATCAAGGGCGGGTTAAGGCGGTTGCGTTTAAGGGCGCTGTGTTCACAAATTTAACACATGACCATTTGGATTATCATCAAACCCTTGAGGCTTATGGTGATGCTAAATTAACCTTATTCAAATGTCCTTCATTAAGCTTTGTTGTTCTAAATCGGGATGATGCCTTTAGTGAGCGGATTAAAAACGCACTGTCATCAAGCGTTAAAGTGTATTCATTCTCAAGGTCAAGCTGCTATTCAACAGTTGAAAATTGTTTGTTTATCTCTAATGAACGATTGCTAGCAACGGGCTTATCATTCGAGTTGTCTTTTAATGGGTGTACTGTTCAAGTTCACTCTGAACTGTTTGGTGCTTTCAATATTGATAACCTTGTTGCAAGCACTGCTGTGTTAATAGCAATGGGTGATGAATTGAGTGTCGCCGTTGCTAAGGTTGAAAAGGTGAAGGCCGTTGAAGGGCGTATGCAACGGGTTTTAGTTGAAGGGGCTAAGCCCGAAGTGGTGGTTGATTATGCGCATACACCAGATGCCTTAAGGCTTGCTTTGCAAAGCTTGCGTCAGCACTGCAAAGGAACCTTAAGATTGGTTTTTGGCTGTGGCGGTAATCGGGATGAAGCAAAGCGTCCACTAATGGGGGCCATAGCGGATGAGTTAGCCGATAGTATTGTTATTACAAATGACAACCCACGTTTTGAATCAGCTGAAGCGATCGCTGAGCAGATTAAAGCAGGCATTAGTCATGTGGCTAAGCTGACCGTTATGCTTGATCGTGGGCAGGCAATACAGCAAACCATTGCAAGTGCCGCTAAAAACGACATTATTTTAGTGGCCGGTAAAGGGCACGAAGAATACCAACAGATACAGAATGAAAAAATAGCTTTTAGCGATGTTGCACAGGTAAAAGATGCATTAAATGCAAGCGTGTTGAGCGAAGAGGGAGGTCACGGATGCAAACCATGAGCCTTCAGCAAGCAGCGGTTATCACTAAAGGGCACCTTGTGGGTGAAAACGTGAGCTTTAATGCCATTAGTACAGACACAAGAAAGATCCAACAGGGTGATCTTTTTGTTGCCTTACAAGGTGAAAATTTTGACGCAAATGATTTTGTAGAACAGGCCAATAAGAACGGTGCAGTGGCGGCGATTGTTAGTGCTGAGATAAGTGTTGATATGCCATATGTGAGAGTAGATGACACTTTATTAGCTTTAACGCAGATCGCAAAAGAACAACGCAAGGCGCTGGATATCCCCTTGGTCGCTATTACGGGCAGTAATGGCAAAACCAGTGTAAAAGAAATGTTAGCAAGCATTTTAAGCGGTTCGAATAAAGTGCTAGCAACAGAAGGTAATCTGAATAATCAAATAGGCGTGCCGCTTACTTTATTAAGGCTAACCGACGAACATGATGTTGCAGTGATTGAAATGGGCGCAAGTCATTCAGGTGATATTGCGCATTTATGTGATATTGCAGCACCAACCGTGGCGATTTTAAATAATGTTGGCTCAGCGCACTTAGAGGGGTTTGGCAGTATTCAGGGGGTTGCCAACGCGAAAGGTGAAATTGTTTCAGGAGTTAGTGAAACAGGGACGGCGATTCTTAATCAAGAAGAGCCTTGGTTAGACCAATGGCTGGCGTTACTTGGGAATAGACGTGTTATTCGTTTCGGCTGGTCTGATAATGCCGATGTGTGGGCAGATATTGAATCGGTACAAACGGGTATTTTTAACGGTCAATTTAAAACGACTTTTATTCTGCATTATCAGCAAGAACAGGTCGAAATTCAGCTAAACCTTATCGGTACGCATAATGTTCTAAATGCACTTGCGGCGGCCAGTGCAGCCATCAGTTTAGGCGAGTCGCTCACTGATATTAAAGAAGGGTTAGAGCGACTGATGGTGGTAAAAGGTCGGATGCAATCATTAAAAGGCGTTAATAACAGTGTTGTTATTAATGATTGCTACAACGCAAACCCTAAATCATTTGAAGCAGCCATGGCCTGTTTAAAAAATATACAGCAACCTGTGTGGTTAGTGCTGGGTGATTTTGCAGAGCTTGGGACTGAGAGTATGCAGATTCATCGGCAGTTAGGTGCAGACATTGAAACCAGTCATGTAGAGCGTTTTTATGCTGTCGGTGAGCAGATGAAAGCGGCGGTGAATGAGTTTAATAAGCACAGTAAGTCGCCAAATCGGCAGGCGGTTCACTTTTCTACTAAAGACGCGTTGGCAGTGCACTTAGAGCATGAGCTGAGTGCGGATACAGTGATTTTGCTAAAAGGCTCTCGTTCACAGGGTTTAGAAACTATTGTTGAAAAAATAACACTTAAAGAGGACAGCGTATGTTGTTAATGATTGCAGACTGGCTGTCTGAATACCACAGTGGTTTTAGAGTGTTTCACTATCTGACGATGCGTTCGATTTTAGGCACGTTAACGGCGTTGTTTATCGCCTTTCTTGTTGGGCCAACCATGATTCGTAGGTTGACGTTTCATAAGATAGGTCAGGCGGTACGTGATGATGGTCCGGAAACACATTTTAAAAAAGCGGGCACGCCAACAATGGGCGGGACGTTAATTTTAGTAGCCGTTGGTTTGAGTACCTTGTTGTGGGCTGATCTTTCCAATCGATATGTTTGGGTCGTGTTGCTGGTTACCCTGTTAACAGGGGTAATAGGCTTTATTGATGATTATAAAAAAGTAGCCTTGCAAGACCCCAAAGGCTTGTCGGCGGGTAAGAAATATTTAGGTCAGTCAGTGATTGCCTTATCGGCGGCGTTATTTTTGTATTACACAGCGGTATCGCCCATTGAAACGACACTGTTCGTACCATTTTTTAAAGATGTAAGCCTTCAACTAGGCTGGTTCTTTGTTCCGTTGACTTATTTTGTGATCGTTGGTACCAGTAATGCGGTTAATTTAACCGATGGTTTGGATGGCCTAGCGATCATGCCGACAGTCTTAGTCGCAGGTGCGTTGGGTATTTTTGCGTATTTATCTGGGAATGCACAATTTGCTCAATATTTGGCGATTCCTAGCTTACAAGGAACGGGTGAACTGGTTGTGTTTTGTGGGGCGATAGTGGGTGCAGGTATGGGCTTCCTATGGTTTAACGCTTACCCCGCAATGGTTTTTATGGGAGATGTGGGTGCGCTGGCGTTAGGGGCTGCCTTGGGGGTTTTAGCAGTCTTAGTACGCCAAGAATTGGTGTTAATCATCATGGGCGGTGTGTTTGTGATGGAAACGGTTTCGGTCATCTTGCAAGTAGCCTCGTTTAAATTAACCGGTAAGCGCATTTTTAGAATGGCGCCTATCCATCATCATTTCGAGTTAAAAGGCTGGCCAGAGCCAAGAATTATTGTTCGTTTTTGGATTATCACCGTTATTTTGGTGTTAATCGGGTTGTCTACGTTAAAACTAAGATAATGGAAGCACTGATGCAAAATGATTTTCACTATCAACGTTTAGGTTTAGCCCGTTTGGGCTTGGATCAAGATGGCGTGCGTGTACTTGTTGTGGGTCTGGGCGTGACCGGTTTATCGGTGATTAGATTCCTGCAACAAAATCATATTGAAGTGGCTGTGGTTGATAGCCGTGAAACTCCGCCTGGTTTAGATGTGGTTGAAGAATCATTTCGAGATATTGCGGTGTTTACTGGCGGTTTTGATCATGATTTTTTTGAAGCAGCGACGCATATTATTGTGAGTCCTGGGGTGACGTTGGAGGAGCAAGAAATTCAAGCAGCATCAGAACGTGGTGTGCCTGTGTTTGGTGATATAGACCTTTTCGCGGTGTGTGTAGATGCGCCTGTTGTAGGTATTACTGGTTCAAATGGAAAAAGTACCGTGACTACCTTATTGGGACAGATGGCTGAAAAAGCTCAATGGGATGTTCGAGTCGGTGGAAACCTAGGGACACCGGCTTTAGATTTGTTAACCGAGAAAACGGCCGACTTGTATGTTTTAGAACTATCTAGTTTTCAGCTTGAAAGAACCTCTCAGCTTAAAGCTGATGTGGCGGCGCTGCTGAACATTAGTGATGACCATATGGATCGTTATCGCAGCGTGGTTGCTTATTGTGATGCGAAACAACGAATCTTTTTTGGTGAGGGCGTAGCGGTTTTTAACCGTCAAGACGAGATGGTTAACGCATTGGCATTACCATCGGAACGTCAAGGTGTTTCATTTGGCTTGGATCAGCCTAATGGTGATCATTATGGTCTGCTATCGGTGGACGGCGGAGAATGGTTGTCAAAAGGTAGTGAGCCTATTTTGCAAGTTGCTGAGTTAAAAATTAAAGGCACACATAATATTCAAAATGCTCTAGCTGCGATGGCGATGGCCGATGCGCTAAAGATTCCAGTAGCGGCTCAACAAATAGCATTAAGAGAGTTTTCAGGCCTTAGTCATCGAACGCAATGGGTGACTGAGTTAAAGGGTGTTACATGGATAAATGATTCTAAAGCCACCAACCCAGGAGCCTGTTTAGCGGCGCTAAATGGTTTGCCTGCTCCAATTATTCTAATTGCTGGCGGTGATGGAAAAGGCGCTGACTTTAGTTTGTTGAAGCAGAGTATTCAGTCAAATGTTTCATTGGTTATATTGCTTGGGCGTGATGCTAAAAGGTTTCAGCAAGAAGCGGTTGGGTCAATACCTTGTGAATTGGTTGCTAATATCGAAAAAGCCGTTCAACTAGCCGCTGAGCATGCAGTATCTGGAGACACAGTATTATTGTCGCCTGCTTGTGCATCGCTGGACCAATTTGCAAGTTATCAGCAACGTGGTGAGCATTTTATGACGGCTGTGGAGGCGTTAGAACGATGAGTGCTGCGATGTTAAGCGTAGGAGATTCTTCACGAGTGGCAAGACGCGGCCGTTACTATTTAGATGGCTGGATGTTATTTGCGGCGATAAGTTTGCTTTGCATTGGTTATGTGATGGTGGTGTCGGCTTCATTACACATTGGCGAAAGAGTGTTCGACAATATTTGGCATTACCCTGCACGTCAGGCGGCACATATTGTTGTGGGTTTGATCTTGGCGTTTGTCATGGCTAATGTTCCATTATCGGCATGGGAGCAAAGTGGGCCTAACCTAATTTTGGTAGCGATCGCCCTACTGGTCTTGGTGTTTATTCCGGGTATCGGCGTGAAGGTAAATGGTAGTTACCGCTGGATTAATTTGGGCGTAGCTCGGCTTCAAGTCTCAGAAATTGTAAAGCTTGTTTGTATTGTTTATATGGCAGGTTTTTTAACGCGTCATGTTCATGTTGTCCGCGAGTCTATCAAAGGGGTAATACGCCCTATGCTACCGCTAGGTGTGGTGTTCGGTTTGTTGTTGGCTGAGCCTGATTTTGGTGCAACTTTTGTTATTGGCTTTAGTGTGATGTGCATGATGTTTTTAGGGGGTGCACGTCTTATAGAGTTTTTGACCCTTGTGTTGATGGGAGTTGTATTAGGTGTACTGGCGATTGCTTCTTCAACTTACAGAATGGAACGAGTGACAGCTTTCATGGATCCTTGGGCAGATCACCTAGGTTCGGGGTTTCAGCTGGTTCAATCGCTTATTGCAATGGGCCGTGGTGAATGGTTTGGGGTAGGGCTAGGTAGTAGTATCCAAAAGTTGTTTTATTTACCAGAAGCGCATACCGATTTTATTTTTGCGGTTCTCAGTGAAGAATTGGGTTTTATAGGGTCTAGTGTAGTGATTTTGTTATTTGGTTTATTGCTATGGCGTGCTTTTCAAATAGGTAAGGCCGCAGAGCGATTAAACCTAAGATTTTATTCATTATTAGCTTACGGTTTAGGTGTCTGGATTGGCCTGCAATCGTTTGTAAATATTGCTGTAAATATGGGTGTGTTACCGACGAAAGGGTTAACCTTGCCTTTAATGAGCTATGGTGGAAGTAGCATGATTGTAATGTGCATGGTCGTGGGTTTGTTGTGCCGTATTTACCATGAAACGCAACAACAGTACATGTCTCAATTGAAAGGAGGCGCGGCATGGCATTACGCATAATGATTATGGCGGGTGGCACAGGTGGGCACGTCTTTCCAGCCTTGGCTGTGGCAGATTACTTACAGAATGCTGGACACATGGTTAGCTGGTTAGGCACCAAAAAGGGCATTGAAGCAACAGTAGTGCCGGAAGCCGGTATTGAAATTGACTGGTTAAGCGTATCCGGTTTGCGAGGCAAAGGTCTGCTGAGCTTATTGCTAGCGCCAATAATGTTGTTAAAAGCCTGCTATCAGGCCGCTAACATCATTCGTCGTCGTCAACCCGATGTGATATTAGGGCTGGGTGGTTTTGCCTCAGGCCCTGGTGGTTTGATGGCTTGGTTACACAAAACGCCGCTGGTTATACATGAACAAAACCGGGTGCCAGGTACAACAAATCGTTTGTTAAAAAAGTTGGCTAAGCGGGTATTAGAAGCCTTTCCAAATAGTTTTGATGAACAGACAGGCGCTATCTTTACAGGTAACCCAGTTAGAAAAGAGTTGTTAGGCGGCTCGGTGGGTGAGCCAAAGAAAAACACAAATATTTTAGTCGTTGGTGGCAGCTTGGGTGCATCGGTATTGAATGAGGTGGTGCCTGAGGCATTACAAAGCCTACAGGCTAGTTTAAGCGTTAACGTTATTCATCAGGCAGGCAAAGCGACCATACAGATTGCTAGAGAAAAATATAGTGAGGCGGGTGTTGCAGCAGATATTCGAGAGTTTATTGCGGATATGAAGCAAGTATATCAATGGGCTGATATTGTGATTTGTAGGGCAGGAGCAATGACCATTTCTGAGTTAGCAATAATGGGCTTACCTTCCATTCTTGTGCCACTGCCGCATGCCATAGATGATCATCAAACTAAAAATGCAGCCTACTTAGCAGATGCAGAGGCGGCTGTGTTGATGCCGCAGTCGACACTGACATCACAGAACCTGTCAGAAACATTAAAGGCCTTGCTTACTAATGAAAATCAATTATCAGATATGCGTAAAAAAGCACGGTCGTTAGCAAAACCAGAGGCAACAGAATTAGTTGCTAATGCTTGTTTGGAGGTGGCTTTATGATGCCCAATACGCATAAACATTATTCAGCGCACTTAGGTTTTGGCAAACTTAAGCGTATTCATTTTATCGGCATTGGTGGTGCGGGAATGAGTGGCATAGCCGAAGTGTTGATCAACCTTGGCTATGAGGTATCAGGGTCAGATATTCGTAATAGTAAAGTAACTGAGCGATTAGCGAACCAAGGTGCGACCATTTACATCGGGCACATGGCCGAGAATGTAGACGATTGCGATGTAGTGGTAACCTCAACAGCGGTTCAAAAAGACAATGCAGAAGTTGTTGCTGCGAAAGAGCAACGTGTGCCGGTTATTCCGCGCGCTGAAATGCTTGCGGAATTGATGCGGTTTAGGTTTGGTATTGCAATTGCCGGTACGCATGGAAAAACCACAACAACTAGTCTATTGGCAGTGCTGATGACAGAGGGGCAACTGGACCCTACCTTTGTGATTGGTGGTTTGTTAAACAGTGCAGGGTCAAATGCAAAACTGGGTGAAAGCCATTACTTGGTTGCAGAAGCAGATGAAAGTGATGCGTCATTTTTACACCTTCAACCCATGATTGCAGTGGTCACCAATATTGATGAAGACCATATGAGTACATACGGTGGCGATTTTCAGCAAGTGAAAGATGCCTTTCAGTCGTTTTTACATCAATTGCCATTTTATGGTTTAGCGGTGATGTGTGTTGATGATGAGAATATACGCGAATTGGCGCCATCGATTGGCAAACCTATTTTGAGTTATGGCATTGATCAAGCGGCAGATTTTCAGGCGTTGAATGTAAAACAAGAAGGCTTTCGAACACATTTTAATTTAAAGCGTTTGGGTAATAAGGGGCAGTTACCGTTAACCTTGAATATGCCGGGTAAACATAATGTTTTAAATGCTCTGGCGGCAATTGCAGTGGCCAGTGAGTTGGGCGTATCTGATGAGGCGATTGCATCTGGCCTGAATCACTTTAAGGGTGTTGGACGACGCTTCCAAGTGAATGGCGAAATAAAGCGAGAAGGTGGTTCAGCTTTATTGGTTGATGACTATGGGCATCACCCTCGTGAAGTTATCGCCACCATTAAAGCTGTGCGTGAAGGCTGGTCAGACAAGCGCTTGGTTTTGGTTTTTCAACCACACCGTTACTCTAGAACACACGATATGTTTGAAGATTTTGTCGATGTGTTAAATGAGGTGGATGTATTGGTATTACTTGACGTGTTTGCTGCTGGTGAAAAACCAATTGCTGGTTCTGATGGGGCAGCCTTGAGTAAGGCCATTCGGCAACGAGGAAAAATTATTCCTGTATTCGTCAAGGATATTCAGCAACTCCCCGATGTTTTAGATGGCGTTTTATTAGCCAATGACATTGTGGTGACTTCTGGGGCCGGAGATATTGGTGCCGCATCTGCAAAGTTAGAAAAACAGTTAAATACTCTAAGCGACCTTGGGCAAACGACCTAGGGGCTTATGCATATGATGATGAAAAATACTCACCAATTAACAGGATGCTTGATGGAGAAGGAGCCCTTGGCTCGTTATACATCATGGCGTGTGGGTGGTATTGCAGATCGGTTATATAAACCAGCAGGTATAGAGGACGCACAACAATATTTGAAGTCGCTACCAGCTGGCGAGCCAGTACTTTGGTTGGGTTTGGGTAGTAATGTATTAATTCGTGATGGTGGCGTGCGCGGCTCAGTCATTTATACACGAGGTTGTTTAAAACAGATGGAACAATTGGCTGACGGAATGCTTAAAGTTGAAGCAGGTGTGCCGTGTGCTTTGGTGGCTAAACTAGCTGCAGAAAAAGGCTTGTCTGGGGCGGAGTTTTTAGCCGGTATTCCCGGCACAATGGGTGGTGCGTTAGCTATGAATGCTGGTGCATTTGGTGGTGAAACATGGGCGTTAGTTAGTAAGGTTGTTTTGTTGAATCGGCACGGGGATTTAATAGTACGCGATGCGGATGATTTTGACGTGGGCTATCGCTCAGTATCACTGGCTGATGATGAGTGGTTTGTAGCGTGTTATTTAGATATTCCTCAAGGTGGCAATAAAGAAAGTCGTGAAAAAATACGTCAGTTATTGGCTAAACGTTCACAAACACAACCTACAAATGTTCCTAGCGGTGGATCTGTTTTCAAAAACCCTGAAGGAGACCATGCGGCGCATTTAGTTGAAATAACAGGCTTGAAAGGTTATCGAATTGGCGGTGCGCAAGTATCAGAGAAACATTCGAACTTTATATTAAATACAGGTCATGCCACGGCTAAGGACATTGAACGTCTCATTGAATATGTCAAAGGTCAGGTGCATAAAAATCAGGGTGTTTTGCTTGAAACAGAAGTTCGTATTATCGGTGAGGAAAAGGCGCAATGAGCACTATTCAATCCGCTAAATCTTTTGGCAAGGTTGCTGTGGCAATGGGTGGGCATGCTGCTGAGCGTGACATTTCATTATTAAGTGGTGAGGCCGTTTTGTCGGCCCTTAAATCACAGGGGGTTGATGCGATTAAGTTTGATACGGCAGCCTCTGACATCATGGAGTTAAAAGAAAAAGGTATAGACCGTGTTTTTAATATTATGCACGGGCGTGGTGGAGAAGATGGCCAATTGCAAGGTGCTTTAGAACTAATTGGCATTCCCTACACAGGGAGTGGTGTATTGGGGTCTGCATTGGGCATGGATAAGTTAAGAACAAAAAACTGTTGGCTGGGTGCTGGGCTTCCAACACCAAAATGGATGGTGCTAGAAAAAGAATCCGATATAGATGCATGCGTAGTTGCGCTAGGTTTTCCAGTCATGGTTAAACCAGCGCTAGAAGGCTCTAGTTTGGGGATGGCAAAAGCAAATACCATAGAGCAGCTTCGTGAAGCGTATAAAAAAGCAATGAAATTTACCTGTGATGTTATGGCAGAGCAGTGGGTTGAAGGAGCAGAGTACACCGTGGCTGTACTAGCAGATAAAGCGTTGCCAGTGATTAGATTGGAAACCCCTAATGAGTTTTATGATTACGAAGCGAAATATCAGGCAGAAACAACTCAATACCATTGCCCCTGTGGGCTAACTGCTGAACAAGAACAAGCCTTACAACACTTATCGATTAAAGCCTTTAAGTTGTTGGCTGGTGAAGGTTGGGGGCGCGTTGATTTAATGTTAGATGCACAAGGTAAGCCGCAGTTATTAGAAATAAATACGGTACCTGGAATGACCGACCACAGCTTAGTCCCAATGGCCGCAAAACAGGCAGGTATTGATTTTAATACATTAGTTTGGCAGATATTGGAAACCAGCTTTGCGAAGGAGGGGGCATGAAGAGTGTGATGATTGATTTGCTTCAGCAAAATGAAGTGTTGGTTAAAAAGAGCGTTCTTTCTCTAATAGTAGCGATTGTTGTATGGCAGTTCGTTAGCTGGTTAATGCAACCAAGCACGATGCCCATTAAACAGGTGCGTATCGGTGGTGAATTAAATTATGTGACAGCTGAGGATATTTCAACATCGTTATCAGCATTAGTTGATACCGGGTATTTCGCGATGAATAGCAGTGAAATTGTTAAACAAGCGACGGCCTTACCCTGGGTGAATAAAGCAACAATTAGGCGTGTGTGGCCAGATACTATTGTGTTGACCTTGGTGGAACAAAAGCCTGCTGCGATTTGGAATAAAACGGCCTTGCTGAATACACAGGGCGAGGTATTTAAACCGGTATTTGATAAAAGCTTAGAAACATTGCCAAGTTTATCAGGCGTGGAGACGAGTAGTCAGGCGATACTTGAAGAATATAGAAAAGTTAATAACGCAATAAAAAGCACGGGTATTCATGTCAGCAAATTGAGTTTAGCAGAGCACGGTAGTTGGTCGGCAGTAATGAGCAATGGCATAAAAGTAAGTGTGGGTCATCAGTCGCCTGAACAGGCAATTGGTAAATCATTAAGGTTATTGGCATCGCTGGAAGGCAGTTTGATTGATCAGCTTGCGAAGGTGGATTTGCGTTACCCAAATGGGGTGTCCGTACAGTGGAAAGACGGTTATAAATTTGCTGACCGGGTTGAGCAAATAGCCGCATTTAAATTGAAAAAGGATCAGCCAGTTAAAGGCTAAGAACAATGAAGAAAAACAGTGATAAGAATTTAATTGTTGGTTTAGATATAGGTACATCTAAAGTGGCGGCCATTGTGGGGGAAATAACCCCAGATGGAACGATTGATGTCATCGGTATCGGAACCAATAGTTCGCGAGGTTTGAAAAAAGGTGTGGTGGTTAACCTCGAGTCTACAGTGCATTCAATTCAACGCGCTGTAGAAGAGGCTGAGTTGATGGCGGGGTGTCAAATTCACTCAGTATTTGTGGGGATAGCAGGCAGTCACATCAGTAGCTTGAACTCCAGTGGTGTGGTGGGTATTAAAGAAAGCGAAGTGATTCCATCAGACATAGAGAGAGTGATTGATGCGGCAAGGGCAGTGGTTATTCCTGCGGATCAAAAGATTCTTCACATCATGCCACAAGAATTCATTATCGATGGACAAGAGGGCATTAAAGAGCCTGTTGGAATGGCGGGCATCAGGCTGGAAGCAAAAGTACATATTGTGACCGGCGCAGTGAGTGCAGCGCAGAATATTATTAAATGTGTAAGGCGTTGTGGTTTAGAAGTAGGCGATATCATTTTAGAGCAGCTTGCATCGAGCAGTTCGGTGCTCACGGATGATGAAAAAGAACTGGGCGTTTGTTTGGTTGATATTGGTGGTGGCACGACGGATATTGCAGTTTTTTGTGATGGCTTTATTCGCCACACCGCGGTTATTCCAATTGCCGGAGACCAAGTTACTAATGATATCGCTGTTGCATTACGGACGCCTACCCAGCATGCCGATGAAATTAAGTTGAAATATGCATGTGCGCTGACTCAATTAGTTCAAGAGGACGAAATGATTGATGTGCCAAGCATAGGCGATCGGCCGGCACGAAAAATTTCACGTGGAAATTTGGCTGAAATTATTGAGCCTCGCTATGAGGAATTAATGATGCTTGTACAGGCTGAGCTGAGGCGCTCGGGCTACGAGGACATTGTTGCCGCAGGGATTGTGCTAACGGGCGGCAGTGCAAAGGTAGAGGGATTGGTTGAATTGGCAGAAGAGGTATTCCACATGCCTGTTCGCCTGGGTTATCCGCAGTATGTGTCTGGTTTAAGCGAGGTGGTTCGTAATCCGATATATGCAACCAGTGTTGGGTTGTTGTTGTTTGGGCAGCAAAATAGTGTGGCAAGTGGTGGAGAGGTGAAAAATGGTTTTGAAGCTATGTGGGAAAAGATGAAGAGCTGGTTTCAAGGTAATTTTTAACGATAAATAGAGACTTTAGTATTTAGATTAACAAGATAGGGGAATTGATATGTTTGAATTAATGGATGCACATACACAAAATGCAGTAATTAAAGTCATTGGTGTTGGCGGTGGCGGTGGCAATGCCGTGAATCACATGGTTAATAGTGCAATAGATGGTGTGGAATTTATTTGCGCCAACACAGATGCGCAAGCTCTAAAAGACACACCAGCTAAAACGGTATTGCAGTTAGGTAATAATAGTACAAAAGGCTTGGGTGCAGGCGCGAACCCTGAAGTGGGCCGTCAAGCAGCGATTGAAGATAGAGAGCGAATTCAAGAAGTAATCGTCGGTTCTGATATGGTCTTTATCACAGCAGGAATGGGTGGTGGAACAGGGACAGGTGCTGCGCCAATAGTGGCCGAAATAGCAAAAGAAATGGGTATCTTAACAGTAGCTGTAGTGACTAAGCCTTTCCCATTTGAAGGCAAAAAAAGAATGTTATTGGCAGAACAAGGGATAGAGGAATTAGCACTTCACGTTGATTCATTAATTACTATTCCGAATGAAAAGTTATTGCACGTACTGGGCAAAGAAATGAGTCTGCTAAATGCCTTTAAAGCGGCGAATGATGTTTTGCTAGGCGCTGTACAAGGGATTGCAGAATTAATAACCTGCCCTGGCTTGATTAATGTCGACTTTGCTGACGTTAGAACTGTTATGTCAGAAATGGGTGATGCGATGATGGGAACAGGTAATGCAAAAGGAGAATCTAGAGCACGCGAAGCTGCAGAAGCGGCCATTCACAGCCCCTTGTTAGAAGATATCAATGTACAAGGCGCTCGCGGTATTTTAGTGAATATCACGGCTGGATTAGATATGTCTATAGGTGAATTTGAAGAGGTCGGTCAAGCGATTAGAGATTTTGCATCGGATGATGCGAATGTCGTTGTCGGTACGGTTATTGATCCTGATTTGTCAGACGAAATGCGAGTAACTGTTGTTGCAACTGGTTTAGGTGGCAAGGCAAAAGTGGCTGAAGAACCAACGCCGATTGTTCAAGTGAAAAGAGAAGCCATTAAAACGGCTGACCTGAAGGAAGAGGATTTTGATATTCCAACAATCATGCGTGATGGAAAAGCGGAAATGGCGGATCAAAAAACCAGTGGTATAGATAATACCTTAGACCCTGCTTATTTGGATATACCTGCGTTTTTAAGAAGGCAAGCCGATTAGTTGAGACCGTGAACCGCCCTTGGATATTGAAATGTGTTGAGGGCGGTAAAATAACTGAGTACGTGGCAATGCATGGCTTATTGTTAAATTGCAAAATGTGTTAATATCCCGCAATAATGACAATAAAAATAAATTGAATTTATCTGCTTGGGAGTTTTAAATGATTAAACAACGAACGCTGAAAAACGTGATTCGTGCTACGGGTGTTGGTTTACACAGTGGCGAAAAGGTTTATTTAACGTTGCGCCCTGCAGGCGTCAATGCCGGTATTGTTTTTCGCAGAATAGATTTTGACGAAGCAGTCGTTATTCCAGCAAAAGCAGAAAATGTAGGTGACACACAATTATCAACCACCTTGATACAAGGTGACGTACGAGTCTCTACTGTTGAACACTTGTTGTCGGCCATTGCTGGATTGGGTATTGATAATATTTACATTGATTTAAGTGCTGCTGAGGTGCCGATCATGGATGGCAGTGCAGGCCCGTTTGTCTTTTTACTACAATCGGCTGGTATAGAAGAACAAAACGCAGCGAAACGCTATATTCGCATCAAAAAAGAAGTCCGAGTAGAGGATGGCGATAAGTGGGCGAGCTTTGTCCCTTTTGAAGGCTTTAAGGTCGGGTTTAGTATTGAGTTTGATCACCCAGTATTTAAATCGCGTACACAAGAGGCGATTATTGATTTTTCTTCAACTTCATTCGTTAAAGAGATAAGCCGTGCACGTACCTTTGGTTTTATGAAGGATATTGAAATGTTACGTCAACGCAACTTAGCGTTGGGTGGAAGCATGGATAATGCCATTGTCGTCGATGATTTTAGAGTCTTAAATGAAGATGGCTTGCGTTACGAAGATGAATTTGTGAAACACAAAATTTTGGACGCTATTGGTGACCTATACTTACTAGGGCATAGCTTGATTGGTGAGTTTCATGGCCATAAATCGGGGCACGAGCTTAATAATAAGTTATTAAGAGAGTTGTTGGTTCAAGAGGATGCTTGGGAAGAAGTAACGTTTGAAGAAGATGACCAATTCCCTATTTCATATATAGAACCACTACCTGCGGGTGTTTAAACTAAGATAGCTTGTTTTTTTGTAGTGTCTTGATGAGTTTATTCATGGAATGGGTTAACGAGTCTGCCTGTTCTGAATCGTTGGCTTCTGTAAGACACTTCAATGTATGACTGGATGGCGATTTAGGCAAAAGCGGTGTTTTTGCTGTGTGCTTAGATAGCACTTTAACCTTTAAAGTACGAACCCGTTCACCAAAGTAATTTGATAAGGCGTTTAGAATAGGTTGACGTAGATACAGTAGTTTTGAAGCCCAGACAGAAGAGTCGGTGAATAAGATTACCGTGTTTTTACTGGCGGTGACATGCAAACAATGAGCTGCCAAATCTTCAGTTATTGATCGTTGAACAAGACGCAGAAGTGTTTTTTGTTGATGCAAGCTTTGCTGAATATGCTGTAAACCATTCAAGGATGACCTGTTGTTTTTGAAAGGTTGTTTAAACATATGTTGTTAAGATAAAAAATAAATAATATGCAAATTATACTGTTAACAAAAGGTAAAAAGAAAACCATCAACTTTTCTGCGATCCAGCAAAAAGTTATCTATGGGTTACTTGGTAGCTTTGTTTTATTACTAGCAGTTTATTGGTATATGCCATCGGTGACTGAAGTTAGGTTAACCGAACAATCAGGGAAGGTATCTCAAGAGTTATTAACCCAGCGAATAGAGCTGGAAAGAGTGCGCGAGAAAACTCAAAATACGCTGGATAACCTTGCCTTACGAGTTGGGCAAATGCAAGCACAATTGACGAGGCTGAATGCGGTTGGTGAACACCTTGTTAAGAAGGCTAATTTAACGGCGTCAGAATTTAATTTTGACGAATTACCAGCCATCGGCAGTGCAGATTTGCCGGACTCAGCAGAAAGTTTTACAGAAAACCAATTGCTGCATGATATTCAAGTACTCGATAAACAGTTATCTTTACGCGAAAAACAATTAACGTTATTGGGTGTTTTTTCGGCAAATAAAGAGTTGTCTAAAGAGGTTCGCCCAGCAGGGTTACCAGTCGCAAAAGGATGGTTGTCATCGTATTACGGTTACCGAGCAGATCCATTTACTGGCAAGAAAAAATTTCACCATGGTGTCGATATTGCGGGCAAGACAGGGACCAGTGTTTTAGCCGCTGCATCTGGCTTGGTGACCTACGCGGGGAAAAAAGGCGGTTATGGTTATTTAATTGAAATTGACCATGGCTCAGGGTACGTCACCCGCTATGGGCATAATAAGGAAATAGTGGTCAAATTAGGCGATGTCGTTAAACAAAATGATGTTATCGCTAAAATGGGGTCAACGGGTCATTCTACCGGGCCACATGTTCACTTTGAAGTAATGCGCAACGGTAAGAAGGTGAATCCCCGTAAATACCTGTATTCTTCAAGCTAAGGCAGTACTTACTCCTACGTCCTTTTACATTCTGATTTAAAGCGTTATGAATAGGGCTTGAATGGGCTTAAAAAGCAGGTTTCAGTGAACCATATGCGGTATCATTTGGTTTTTCGTTTCACACTAAAGTTTATTTGTAATGATTTCAAATATCGTAAAGAAAGTTTTTGGTAGTCGTAATGATCGGTTGGTAAAAGCAAAACAAAAAACCGTTAAAAAAATTAATGAGATTGAAGCATCAATCAGTGCCTTAAGTGACACTGAGTTGAAAGCGAAAACGGATGAATTTCGTGCTCGACTTGAACAAGGTGAAACACTCGACTCATTAATCGTTGAAGCGTTTGCAGTGGTTAGAGAAGCTGGTGTTCGCGCCTTAGGCATGCGTCATTTTGATGTACAGCTAATTGGCGGGATGGTGCTTCATGATGGACGCATCGCCGAAATGAAAACCGGTGAAGGTAAAACACTGGTTGCCACGTTATCAGCCTATTTGAATGCATTGCCCGGTAAGGGCGTTCATATGGTGACAGTGAATGATTACTTGGCTGAACGTGATTCACAATGGATGGGGCAGTTGTTCGCTTTCTTAGGCATGACAACGGGTGTGATCGTCAATTCGATGAGCCCTGAACAGCGACGCGAAGCCTATGCAGCAGATATTACATACGGCACTAATAATGAGTTTGGCTTTGATTACCTTCGAGACAATATGGCATTTGGTGTCGAAGACAAGGTTCAACGTGAGCTGCATTACGCGATCGTTGATGAGGTTGATTCAATCTTAATTGATGAAGCAAGAACACCATTGATTATTTCAGGCCCAACAGATGATAAAAGTGATTTATATATCAAGCTTAACGAGTTGGTAAAAGACCTTACAGAAGAGGTTGAGTCGCAAGAGGGTGGTGAGTACACCGTTGATGAGAAGTCGAAACAAGTCTTTTTGACAGAGTTAGGCCATGAAAAAATTGAAGAACTACTGACCAGTAGCGGCCTATTAAGTGAAAATGAAAGCCTATACGATGCCACTAATATTGGGTTGATGCATCATGTATATGCTGCATTACGAGCCAGTGCGCTGTATCACAAAGATGTCGATTACATTATTCAAAATGGTCAAGTGGTTATTGTTGATGAGTTTACTGGAAGAACAATGCCGGGCCGGCGCTGGGGCGAGGGGCTTCATCAAGCAGTAGAGGCAAAAGAAGGCGTTAAAATTCAAAGTGAAAATCAAACGATGGCGTCTATTACATTCCAAAATTATTTTAGGATGTATGACAAATTATCGGGAATGACCGGTACTGCAGACACCGAAGCATTTGAGTTTCAACAAATTTATGGTTTGGAAGTTATTGTTATCCCAACACACCGTGGGATGGCGCGTGAAGACGCCGGGGACCTTATTTATTTAACGGCGAAAGAAAAATACGAAGCGGTTATTGAGGATATCGAAGATTGCTACCAACGAAAGCAGCCAGTATTAGTGGGTACAACCTCTATTGAAGTTTCTGAATATATATCGTCCAGCCTAACCAAGAAGAAGGTGCCTCATGAGGTGCTTAATGCTAAACAGCATGAACGTGAAGCACAAATTATTGCCAATGCCGGTGCTTTAGGGGCGGTCACTATTGCGACTAATATGGCCGGACGGGGGACCGATATTGTTTTGGGTGGCAAGAGTGACGACGAGTCATCTGAAGCATGGCAAAAAAAGCATCAGGCAGTACTAGATGCCGGTGGTCTCCGTGTGATTGGTACAGAAAGGCATGAGTCGCGCCGGATAGATAATCAGCTAAGGGGCCGGTCCGGGCGTCAAGGTGACCCTGGTGCAAGTCGTTTTTACTTATCGTTAGAAGACAGCTTAATGCGAATTTTTGCCTCAGAACGTGTATCTGGTTTGATGCAAAAACTGGGTTTAGAAAAAGGTGAGTCGATTGAGCACCCTTGGGTGAGTAAAGCGATTGAAAATGCTCAACGTAAAGTAGAAGGGCATAACTTCGATATTCGTAAGCAACTTCTTCAATACGATGATGTGGCGAATGATCAACGTCGAGTGATTTATGATCAACGTAATGAAATTATGGAGGCATCAGATATTGCCGATACTATTGTTTCTATACGTGAAGATGTCGTTAACCAATTAATTGATGTGTATATTCCAGCACAATCAATCGAAGAGCAATGGGATATTGCAGGCTTACAGGCTGCTCTTGAGGATGAGTTCTCCTGCAAGCTTAATATTCAAGAGCTATTAGATACAGATGATAGCTTGCATGAAGACAGTCTGCGCGAGCTAATCCTAAAAACAATCAGCGATGACTATGCAAAAAAAGAAATATTAGCAGGTGCAGAGGTGCTTCGGCACTTTGAAAAATCGGTGATGCTGCAAACATTAGATTCGTTGTGGAGGGATCACTTAGGTGCGATGGAACATTTAAGACAGGGTATTCATCTACGTGGTTATGCACAAAAAGATCCGAAACAGGAATATAGACGCGAGGCCTTTGAGCTCTTCACATCGCTATTAGATACATTAAAAAGAGATGTTGTTCAGTTGGTAACAAAGGTCCAAGTTCGTGCAGAAGAAGATGTTCAAGCCGTTGATGAGCAACGTCGTATTCATCAAACCATGGAATACAAGCATGATGATGCAAATGCCTTAGGTGAAGAAAAGAACGATGAGCAAGCCGACAAGGCACAGCCTTTTAAACGTTCGGATAAAAAAATTGGCCGGAATGACCCTTGCCCATGCGGTTCTGGCAAGAAATTTAAACAGTGCCACGGCAAGCTGTGAGGCTACGTTAAGCGCTTTGAGTAAGGTGGCTTTTTATAGTCTAAGGGCTACTTAACTTTATAACTATAACTGTTTATTAGGAGCTTAATCATGCCTGTAGGCGGAACTGTCCCTTTAGAATTAAAAGCAATATCAGGTGTTCGCATTGGCACCGCATCAGCGGGTATTTCACAAACTGAACGTGACGACCTAACGCTATTTGAACTGACTGCGCAAACACAGGTTGCGGCTGTTTTTACAAAAAATAAATTTTGTGCAGCGCCCGTTACAGTGGCTAAAAAACATTTAGCCGAAGACTCTTCACGTTATCTACTGATTAATTCAGGCAATGCAAATGCTGGTTTGGGCGACGCAGGTTTGTTGACAGCGCAAACATGCTGTGCAGAACTTGCAAGCAAGGTGAATGCTAAAGAAACACAGGTATTACCGTTTTCAACAGGAGTGATTGGTGAACCGTTACCAGTAGACAAGCTTGTAGGTGGTTTGCAAACGGCAGTAGATACCTTAAGCGAACAGCATTGGCAAAAAGCGGCTGTAGCCATTATGACAACCGATACCTGTGAAAAAGGCTGCTCTCGTACATTGCAGTTGGATGACACAGAGGTCACCATAACGGGCATTGCAAAAGGCTCAGGCATGATAAGGCCAGATATGGCGACGATGCTATCTTATGTTGCGACTGACATGCCGATTGGCAGAAAAATCCTCGAGGTTATGCTGAAGGAGGCCGTGGATGTGTCTTTTAACAGTATTTCGGTAGATGGTGATACGTCAACAAACGATGCTGTCGTGTTAATGGCAACCGCAGCGGCTGATATAGAGCCGATTGAGACGCAAAGTGATAAACGGTACCCAGTGTTTTTAGCAGCATTAAAACAGCTGTGTAGTTATTTGGCCGAAGCAATCGTAAGAGATGGAGAGGGCGCTACAAAACTAATAAACGTTCAGGTTGAACAAGCTTATACAGCAAGTGATGCAAAGGAAGTGGCTTATACGGTTGCGCATTCACCATTAGTGAAAACCGCCTTTTTTGCCTCAGACCCTAATTGGGGGAGGATTCTAGCCGCCGTAGGTAGAGCGAACATAGCAACAATAAATGTTGATGCGGTTTCAATTTACTTAAATGATATTTGTATTGTTAAGGCCGGTAAGCGTTCAGCTGACTATACTGAAGAGCAGGGGCAAAAGATTATGAATCAAGATGAAATTTGTGTTCGTATTTGTCTGGCTCAAGGAGACTGTTCATCCCGTGTATTAACCTGCGATTTATCTTACGATTACGTCAAAATAAATGCTGAGTACCGCTCATAAAGTATTAGACATAGTATTGATATACAGATGTTAAAGGTAGCGGTCGGGGTTATAAAAAATCAATACAATGAGGTGCTGATTAGTAAGCGCTCTAAGAAGGCGCATCAAGGTGGCTTGTGGGAATTTCCGGGTGGTAAAGTCGAAGAAGGCGAAAAGACTGAAGACGCGTTAAAAAGGGAGCTACTAGAAGAGTTGAATATAGAGGTGTTAACGGCAGTTCCCTTTATACAGGTGAAGCACGATTATAACGATATAGGTGTGTTGCTTGAGGTGTACCTGGTTGAAAGCTTTCAAGGCAAGGCATGTGGAATGGAAGGTCAACCGATTAAATGGCTTGCGATCGATTCGTTAGACAAAAGCTCATTTCCTGCAGCAAACAAGGCGATCATCGATGCGTTGAATTTACCTCGGTATTATCCAATTGTTGATGAGTCAATAGGCGGAGAAGAAGAGATGTTAAGCCATTTAAAGGCCTTAATATCAGGCGGGTATACGATGATTCAATGGCGAGCAAAGTCGCTTAATAAGAGTGGCTTTAAACACTTAGCTGAGCAAGCGATGACTCTTTGTAAACGTAACAATGTTCGTTTATTTATTAATAGCAGTATGACTGATGCATTAGAGATGAATGCTGAGGCGATACATTTAAGTGCTAACGAGGTGCTAGCCATGAAAAATAAAGCCAGTTCACTGAAAGGTGTTTTGCTGGCCGCCTCTTGCCATAATGAACAAGAACTAAAAGCAGCAAAGGAACTGGGCGTATTATTTGCCGTGTTATCACCTGTATGTGCAACACAAACGCATATAGGCATGAAGCCTTTAGGCTGGTCGCAGTTTAAGTCGTTAAGTGAGGCTGTGCCGCTACCTGTTTTTGCTCTAGGGGGTGTGGGGCCAGAAACGCTAGATAAAGCGCTGTCAAATGGTGCTTATGGTGTGGCTGGTATAAGAGCATTTGGCAGGTAACAGTCAAAGCTTAATGTTCGAACAGTTGATCGTCCTCAGCTGGGTGTGCTTTTTCTCCAGCAATTGCATGTTTTTCTGAAGCCCATTCCCCTAGATCAATTAATTTACAGCGCTCACTGCAAAAAGGTTTAAAGGTTGAGGTTTTATTCCAAGGCACGGCTTTGCGGCAAGTGGGGCAGTTAACGGTTTGTGTTTTCATTTTAGAGTTGGCAGATACTTAATGTAAAACGAATGTCTTCATCTATTTGACTGGGTCTTTCTGTTTCAAGGGGCAACATAAAGCGGACTGTAAAGCGGTGCTTACCACCACTGATTTCAGCAAAATACTCAGAGGAAAGGTTTAAAGAAACCCGAAGTAAATGAACCGGATGGTTAGTATCTAAGCTTTGTTGGTAATAACCAGCACGTGCAATTTTTTCGGTCGGCATGGCGCTATAGCGAATAAATTGCAGTAATAGCGAGATAGATTGCCGAATTGGTGTGAGATGAGCGGTCCAGTTTTGTATCTGCTCGCGACGAACGCTTAATGGCTTATTAAGCCAAAAATGGTAAGCTGGCAGGTCAAAATCGCAGGTACCACCAGGGATACTGTTGCGCTGTGATAAGCACTTTAATAAGTCAACCTGCCCTAAGACCTGATCAATTCTTCCGCTAGATGTTAAAAGCTGGCGGTTTAATGAATTGAGTTGGTCAATGCTTTGCTCTAGTTTTTCGCGGTCTACTTTTGGGTTTTTAGCAAAAATGACAAGGCACTTTGTGTGTCGTTCAATTTCTTTTGTAATTTCATTTCTTAGGTCTGTTCTGCTTGAGATGGCAAGAATATCAAGTAAACAACTCAGCTCAGCTCTGTTTTGCCATTCTCCGTCATGTTGAGAAAAGTGTAACATTTGCTCGAATAAATCCTCTAGCCGCAAAAAGGTGCGGATACGTTCACTAAGAGGTAGTTCGTAAGTGATCTGTTCAGACACAAGTAATAGATAAATCCTAAAACGGTTATTTTGCAGGATATTATTTGGTTTTTCCAGCGCTCATTTCTAAGTAGAAGTTATGTAGCTGCTCTACTTTTTTTTCTAAACTATTTAATGACCCAACATTGGTGATAATATCATCAGCCTGACTGAGGCGGAATGCGCGGGTACATTGAGCGTTCATAATTGAGCTAATCATAGAATCACTCAGTTGATCGCGTGCTTTAACGCGTTTAATTTGGGTGGCTTCTGGGCAATCAATGACCAAGATGCGGTCAATGTTTGATTGGTGCTTGGTTTCTAGTAGAAGAGGAATACTTAAAATACCATAAGGATAGTCAAAGCTAGCCAAGGTTTGGTACATGGTTTTGTAAATAATGGGGTGGAGTATGGACTCTAAGGTTTCTTTTTTGCTGGGGTTGTTAAAAATTAAATCACGTAAGTAGTCCCTATTTAGTGCACCACTCGGTAAAAGAATGGAATCCCCAAAGGCTTGTTGCAGCTGGAGGAGGGCGGGTTGTCCTGATTGTACAATGGTGTGGGAGATAATATCTGCATCCACCACGGGGACGTTTCTTTTTTCGAACAATTGGGTGACAGTCGATTTGCCACAGCCAATACCCCCCGTTAAACCAATGGTTAACATACGATGTTATAAGCCGACAAACTGGAGGTAAGTTAGGTTAATTTTTTCGCCCCAGATCAACGCAATAAACGCGGCAATAGATAAATAGGGGCCAAATGGTATGGGTATGTTCTTATCTCGTCCGTGAATAATGATGAGTGTTATTCCAATGATTGCACCAGCTAAAGCAGATAACATAATGACCAGAGGTAACATTTTCCAGCCCAATAAAGCGCCAATAGCGGCAAGTAGCTTAAAGTCACCGTAGCCCATCCCTTCTTTACCGGTGATTAATTTAAATAACCAAAAAACTGACCAAAGGCTAAGGTAACCGGCAAGTGCGCCGATGAGTGCGGTTTTAGGTGTTATGAAAATTTCAAATAGGCTGATGGATAAGGCAAACCATAAAAGTGGAAGGGTGATAGAGTCGGGCAATAGTTGAGTGTCAAGGTCTATCAATGTTAGGCAGATTAACGCCCAGGTAAATAATAAAGCGACGCACATTTGTAACGACACGCCAAACTGTACGGCAATGAGAAGCGACAAAAGAGCAGTGATTAACTCGACGGCGGGGTATCTAATTGAGATAGCTTGTTGGCAGTTTTTACATCGCCCTTGTAGAAATAAGTAGCTCAAAACGGGAATGTTTTCGAGTGCGCTAATAGGGTGTTGGCAAGAAGGGCAGCGTGAACGCGGTTGCGATAAATTAAAGACCGCTGGTGAAGGATTATTTGTATCTTCTTGCTCAAGAAAGGCGAGGCATTCTTGGCGCCAAGCATTTTGTAACATGATGGGTAGCCGATAGGCGACAACATTAAGAAAGCTACCAACCAGAAGCCCTAGTAAGCAAACGGTTAAATAGAATAAAAAGGGGCTTTGTTCAAGCGCTTGGATAATGCTCATGTAAGACGGTTAAGCCGTTGGGTGTATTATTAAAAAACAGACCCTAACATAAAGATAGGCAGGTACATGGCAACAATTAAACCACCCACTAAGATACCGAGAATAGCCATAATTAAGGGTTCAATAAGGCTAGATAAGGAATCCACAGCGTTGTCGACCTCTTCTTCATAAAAATCAGCCACTTTACCAAGCATGCTTTCGACCGAGCCTGCTTCTTCGCCAATAGCGACCATTTGCACAACCATATGAGGGAAAAGGCCTACATTTTTCATAGCTTGTTGTAATTGGATGCCGGTCGCCACTTGTTCTCTCATTTGTAAAACGGCTTCAGAGTAAACAATGTTTCCGGTTGCCCCTGAAACAGACTCTAGTGCTTCTACTAAGGGTACGCCAGCAGCAGACATGGTGGACAACGTTCTAGCATAACGAGCAATGGCTGCTTTGTTCATGATGTCGCCAATAATTGGCATTTTCAGTATCATTCTATCGAGCAGGTGGTTAAATTTACGTGAACGTTTTTTAACTTGCATTAGAATAAATACAACACCGCCCATTATGCCAAAGACAGCCCACCACCACTCTTGCATAAAACGAGACAGTTCGACGACCATTTGTGTAAACGCCGGTAAATCTGCACCAAAGCCGCTAAATAAGCTTTCAAACTGAGGCACCACAAAAATCAATAAGATTGCGGTAACAACAACGGCCACTACTAATACTGAAATAGGATAGGTAAGGGCTTTTTTGATTTTAGCTTTTAAGCTTTCTGTTTTTTCTTTATATTCAGCAATTTTGACTAGTAAATCTTCGAGAATACCGGCATGTTCGCCAGCTTCTACTAAATTACAAAATAGCTCATCGAATTGAAACGGGTATTTTCCTAAACTTTCAGCGAGTGTTGACCCACCCTCAATGTCTGATTTAATGTTGGCAAGCATATCTTGCATGGCAGGCTTTTCGTGTCCTTTGCCAATAATATCAAAAGATTGTACTAATGGAATGCCGGACGCCATCATGGTTGCTAATTGACGGCTGAAAACCGCGATATCTTTAGGAACAATTGGTTTTTGACCCATGCTACCAAAAAGTGCTTGAGGCTTTTTCTTAACCTTAAGAGGGCGAATCCCTTGACGCCTCAGTTCTGCTTTAACAAGGGCATCACTTCGGGCATTTATTTCCCCTTTGCTGCGGTTGCCTTTATTGTCGGTTCCTTCCCAAATATAGGTAATTTTTGATGCACTAGATGCCATAATGTTTAATCTTTAGTGATTCGGTTTATTTCTTCTATGCTGGTAATACCAGCGATGACCTTTTTAAAGCCAGACTCCCTGAGTGTTAAAACGCCCTCTTGTGCAGCTTGTTCTTCAAGCTCAGTTGTTAAACCACCTTTAATGATAAGGTTTTCCATGGCTTCAGAAACAGGCATTACCTGGAAAATGCCAATACGCCCTTTATAGCCGTTAGTGCAATGATCACAGCCTACAGCCTTGTAAGTTGTTAATCCTTCAGCTTCTTCAGGGCTAAAGCCTTCTTTGATTAATAACTCTGTTGGTAATGTTTCTTCTTTTTTACATTTATCGCATAGTTTTCTTGCCAAACGTTGCGCCATAATTAATAACACAGATGCCGCAATATTGTAGGGTGGAACGCCCATTTGGTTTAAACGGTTTAAGGTTTGTGGGGCATCGTTTGTGTGTAATGTAGATAGAACAAGGTGACCGGTTTGTGCGGCTTTAACAGAAATTTCAGCGGTTTCAAGGTCTCGAATCTCACCGACCATGATTATATCCGGATCTTGACGTAAAAAAGCTCGAAGCGCTTCAGCAAAGGTTAAGCCAGTTTTTGGGTTTACGTTGACTTGGTTAATACCCGATACAGTAATTTCAACCGGGTCTTCAGCTGTTGAAATATTGATGTTTGGGTCGTTTAATAAGTTAAGCGCGGTATAAAGGCTAACGGTCTTACCACTACCGGTTGGTCCTGTCACCAAAATCATGCCGTATGGTTTTTTGATAGCGGTTAGAAAAGCTTCCTTTTGAGTTTCATCAAACCCAAGTTGCTCAATACCGACTTGTGCGCTGGTTGGGTCTAAAATACGCAGCACGATTTTTTCACCATATAGAGTAGGGCAAGTATTAACACGGAAGTCGATGGCCCTTTTTTTTGATAAAGCCATTTTAATACGACCGTCCTGTGGAATACGGCGTTCTGAAATATTCATCCGCGACATCACCTTAATTCGTGATATCAGTTTGTTTGAGATATTAATTGGTGGTGAAGCAACTTCTTTCAAAATACCATCTTGCCGTGTTCGGATTCTAAAACTTTTCTCATACGGTTCAAAATGAATGTCCGATGCACCTTTTTTAATGGCATCTAATAAGATTTTATTAACAAATCGCACAACGGGTGCGTCATCAATTTCACTGTCAATATCGTCAACCGGTTCTGCATCGGGGTCATCGAAATTGATATTTTCAAGGTCGTCATCTAATAAGTCATTCATGGATGTATCTTCATCATCCATGGCGGTGTCAATAACACGTGCTAATTTATCTTCTTCAACAAGAATGGCTTCGGTGCTCATCCTTGTTTGGAACTTTATTTCATCAAGCGCTTGAAGGTTAGTCGGGTCAGATACTGCAACAAACAGCTTATTGCCACGTTTAAATATCGGTAATGCATGGTGTTTACGAACTAATTTTTCGTCAACAATACCTTTGGGAATAACATCCTTGCTCAGTGCAGTAATATCAAATAATGGAACGCCAAACTCTTCAGAAGCAGAAAGAGCAATAATTTGACTATCTAAAACTTTTTTCTCTACAAGAAAGCTAACAAAAGGTCTTTTCTGTTTATAAGCCTCCTCAGAATATTTGAGTGCAACGTCTTCAGTAATTAGACCGTCTAATACAAATCGTCTTGCTAAGCCACCTAAATAAAATTTTTCGCCGGATAAAGCCATGTTAAATCGATTAATTTCCTATAGTTAGTACATAATAAACGATACTTTATCAATAATAGTAGAAAATATGGGTTTGTGTAGTAAATAGAAATGAACTCGTTTGGATTGTAAGACCTTCTTTGGCAGTTTTTAGCCATTGTTCTTTGTAAAATTTTTTGAATACTTACGAAGTACCTGCCTTTAAGTGTGCTTAGGGGGCGTGAGCTATTAATTTTAGTTGAATAAATATTGAGATTACCGTTTTTGAATAACTGCCCTATACTTAGCGCATTAATGAGTACTTAGATTGAGAGTTAATGCCAAAAATATCTATTATCACCGTTTGTTTCAATGCCGAAAAACATATAGAGCAAACCATAAAAAGTGTTTTAGATCAGAAGAACGGTGATATCGAGTATGTCGTTATAGATGGGGCATCCACAGATAAAACCTTAAGTATTATCAAACAATATGACTCTAAAATAACAACGTGGATATCAGAGCCGGATAAAGGCATTGCAGGTGCCATTAAAAATCATCGGCTATATTACCATTAGGTGCAAATAAGTAGGTGGCGCTTAGTGAAGATGAGATAGGGTATATTGATGAGTATCTATTTAGCTTTGTAAAGCCGCAAGACACCATTGAAAAAAGAGTGTTTCAGGCGATCTTTTATCATTGGAAGAAGGCGTGATCGATGCACCCTTTATTGATTTATTAAATAGACTAGAAAAATTAAATATTTTAGACAGCAAAGAACAGTGGCTTGAATTAAGGAAAACCGGAAACACATTATCACATACCTATGAAGATGAACCAGAAGTAATGAGTGTCGCGATCAGCGCAATGTTTAATAAAAAACAAAGCATAGAAAGGATTTATAAGCACCTGATTGTTTATCGCAATAATAAAGCAGAATGAACTTTAAAAGACCTAGTTTCTGTCGGTCGTTTGAAAATCAAGCTGGCTTGACCCCATGATTTCCATTAAGCCCGTTTAATATGAAAAGGTTTGAGATAAACCTCGGTAAGGCGAATATTGATATGTGATTTTTTGAGGAATAATACGCTGATTTAGCCGCTGTTGTCGAATGGGTTCGGAATGCAAAAAATTGTGCTTTATAACTCGGTTTCAGGTCGTTAAGTTTAAACGCCCTTAAAAATATAGAGCGGTTAGATGCCTTGATTGTCTGCTGTGCATGTAAAGTAATGATGCTTTTTTTATAAAAAAAGACTGATGCCATTTTTCAGGATAAACATATTCGCCGGTGTGTAGTGGATACGTAGTGGTAGAACAGATAAGATTAATTATATTGCTGAAATTGAGAGGGGGTTTTGTGATAAGAAAGGTATATGCTAAATTGAAATCAGAAGGTATAAGAAGTTTGCTTAAGGTTTTATATCATTACCTAATTCCCCTTCGGCTTGAGTATTATCCCACCTGTAGGGGCTTATTCCAAACGGGTGTTGGTTTGGAAATTGGCGGTCCAAGTAACATTTTTGGACAGCGAGGGGTTATTCCCGTTTATCCGGACGCTAAAAAAATAGACAATATTAACTTTTCTCATAATACTGTTTGGGAAGGAGGGATCAGCGAAGATAAAGGCTTCTTTTTTAACAAAGGTACAGCTCATGGTTGTCAATATGTTGGAGAGGCCAGTAATCTTGAAATGATTGGGGATTCTTCTTATAACTTTATTCTGTCATCTCACTGCATAGAGCATGTAGCCAATCCAATAAAAGCGCTTATAGAGTGGAATCGTGTTCTTAAACAAGATGGGATGCTAGTTCTTGTTGTTCCGCATAAAGAGGGGACGTTTGATCATAAAAGACCCGTGACTACATTGGAACATCTGATTGAAGATTTTGATAATCAAACAAATGAGGGTGACATGACGCATTTAGAAGAAATTTTGAGATTGCATGATTTGTCAAAAGACCCCGGTGCAGGTGAATTTGTAGCCTTTGAAGAGCGATCAAAACGAAACAAAGAAAATAGGTGTCTTCACCACCACGTATTTGATACTAAACTTGCCATTGAAATGGTGAATCATATAGGGCATGAAATACTAGCGGTTGAACTATTTATGCCTTATCACATTGTAATTGTGTCGAGAAAAACCGAGGCGGATGGTCTTGTAAATAATGAGGAATATAGAAGTGATACAGCAGTACATTATATGAATAGCCCTTTTGCATTGGATCAAATAAGAGCTTGAGTTTTCTTAGACGGGTTTTTTAATATGAAGGTTCTTAGGTCGAATAATTAAGTTGAAAGGCGGGTTTAAGTCTAAAAATTTCAATAGAGGCGGTAGAATCAGCATGAATCCCTTCAGATAATGGCTTGTGCGTTAAAATATGGATGATTATCCATTTTTTCATATAACTTTTCCTGCACAGAACTAGGTTGAAAACGAAAGTTGCTTTGCAGAACAGGCTAATAGACGCAAATTAATGGGTCATATGTATGATAAAAGCTTAGCTTTACTTTTAACTTCGGTTGTATATGAAGGGTTACACAAAGATGACTAAACAAGAATATAGTTTTGAAACGTCTAGTATTAGACGGAATGTTTCTTGGAATTTATTTGGAATGATGATTCCGCTTTTAGCGGCTATAGTTGCGTTGCCTATTTTAGTTAATAGTCTTGGTGTGCCGCGATTCGGAGTGTTGATGATTGCATGGGCAGTAGTAGGATATTTTGGGCTGTTTGATTTAGGGTTAGGCCGCGCGCTAACCAAGTTGTTATCTGAAAAGCTGGCTAAAGGGCTAAATACAGAAGTTCCTGCACTGGTTTGGACAGCATTGCTGATCTTAGGCGCGGTTAGCTTGATTGGTGCGGCATTGATTATTCTACTTACCCCATGGTTGGTTAATGATGTTCTTAATATTCCTGAGGAACTTCGGCAAGAAAGTGAGGTTGCATTTTATTTACTGGGCTTTTCGTTGCCCATTGTCATTACAACCACAGCTCTTCGTGGTGTTCTAGAAGCGTATCAGCGTTTTGATTTCGTCAATATGGTACGAACTCCAATCGGTATATTGACGTTTGTTTTTCCAATTATAGCTCTACAGTTCTCAAGTAGCCTTGATGTGTTAGTGAGTTCGCTAATCATTGTGCGGTTGATTTCTTGGTGTGCTCACGCCACTTTATGTGTAAAAGTTGAGCCTAATATCCGACAATCTTTAGAGGTAAACAAAAGTTTAATACATCCATTAATTAACTTTGGTGGGTGGATGACAGTTTCAAATATTATTGGCCCTATTATGGTGTATATGGACCGGTTTTTTATTGGTAACTTATTAACTATGAGTGCTGTGGCCTATTATACAACACCGTATGAAATGGTCACAAAGCTTTGGGTGGTGTCAGGTGCACTTATGGGGGCTTTGTTCCCTGCGTTAGCTGCTGCACTAGTCCAAGACCGTAATAGAGCGAAGCACCTTTATGGAAGAGCTATTAAAGCTATTTTTTTAGTACTGTTTCCTTTGGTCTTGTTGATAGTTACATATGCGTATGATGGATTATATTTGTGGCTAGGTAGCGATTTTGCTGATAAAGGTACGACTGTTTTGCAATTTTTAGCGGTTGGCGTGTTGATTAATAGCTTTGCTCAAATAGCGTTCGGCTTAATTCAGGCTGGGGGGCATCCAGATATTACTGCAAAACTACATATATTAGAGCTTCCCGTATATTTGATAGCACTATGGTTTTTAGTGACTGAATACGGTGTTATTGGAGCAGCGGTTGCGTGGGTTCTACGAGTAGTCTTTGATTCAGTTGCTCTTTTCTCAATAGCTTATAAATTACAATTAGTAGAGTCCCCTTTTGCAGTAAAACCCATATTACTAACAATGAGCACCTTGGTGGTGCTTACAATAGCGGCTCTATTGACGAGTCAAGTCGCTAAAATTTCTTTTCTTGCATCGATGTTTTGCTTGTTTGTTTATGTGATGTGGGTATATATCTTTATGGAAGAAGATAGGGCTCAAGTTGTTAATTATTTCAATGCTTAAGAGCTACTAAGATTTATGAAGCTGTTAAAGATGCTTATGAGTGATAGTTAAAATATAGTATGGAAGGGTGCATATAGAACGAATGGAAAAAATGAAACAAGATAAAGATTTACATGAATGGCCTATAGATGGGTTGGAGCGTGTATTAAGATGTCCAGTTTGTGGCGAAAGAGATAGGAAGGCTCTATATCATAGCCTTACAGATAAAGTGTTTTTCTGCGCACCAGGAAAATGGGCAATGTATAGTTGTGCGTCATGTGAGAGTGCGTACTTAGACCCACGGCCAACAGCAGGCTCCATTGGGTTGGCATATAAGCAATACTTTACGCATGTAAGAGAAGATATTTCTTCTTTAAGTTTACTGAATAAGCTTAAACGACGGATAGAGACGGCATATCGAAACTATCGTTATGGATGTGTTGGCTCAAGTGACTTTTTTGGTTTTATAAGTGCCCTTATTATATCCCTGTATCCTAATGGGCGAAGGAACATGGATTTATCAATGCGTCACTTGAATAGAGTGGAAAAAGGTCAAGTTTTGCTGGATTTTGGATGTGGCAATGGTGATTTTTTGCGACGTGCTCGAGAGGTTGGCTGGGAAGTAAGAGGTGTGGATTTTGATCAAAAAGCAGTAAAACAAGCGCGCGAGGGTGGGTTGGATGTTCGAGTGGGTGGTGTGGAAGTTATAGACGAATTTGAAGAGAAATTCGATGTTATCTCGCTGTCGCATGTGCTGGAACACGTACATGACTCAGTAGGTTTATTAGAGCATTGCTTTAGGAAGTTAAAATTAGGTGGGTATATTTGGTTAGAAACACCAAATATAGGCTCTTTTGGCCATCAGTATTTTGGTGCAAATTGGAGAGATTTGGACGTTCCTAGGCATCTCGTTATTTTTAATTTAAAGTCGCTGAGGAGTGTTCTAAAGGCGGTGGGCTTTGTTGATATAGAAATGCAAGGCTATAATTCAATAAATCTAGTTACGTTACGAGGTAGCTTGGCGATAGCTGAGGGAAAGTCCCCGTTTTCAGCGAACTTGCCAAAAGTACCCCAAGGGCTCCAAAACAAAGCGGAGCATATTGCCAAAAATGACGAAAGTCGAAGGGAATTTATAACAATAAAGGCAAGGCGAAAATGATATTAAACTTGGGGTTTTTATTTTGGTGATTGTTGGGTGCGCATGGAAAAGGCAAATATATGGGCAATATGTTTTATTCTGTATAGCAATTTTATTCGGGTAATACTTTTTTGAGCCATGCCCGAAATCTAGGCATGTTATGCAAGTTACAATAAAGGCGTTACGGCTGGTATATTGTGTGAGAAAAGGGAATGAAGGATCTAAAATGCACTTTATGTCTGAAACATTAACAAGTTGTGTGTTTACTTTAGGTTCTTGCGGCAAGCATGAAAATACTAGCATTATTATTTGTTAGGAATTGTTTTACATAAGTCCTTAATTAGTTTGTTTTATGCGCGTCAATATACTTTTATCAACATTTAACGGAGAGCTCTATTTAGAAGAGTTACTCGTTAGTCTGAAAAATCAAACATACAAAAATACTAGGGTCTTCATAAGAGATGACGGATCAACCGATTCGACTCAATTGATTCTTAAGAAGTTTTACGAAGCTAATGATAATGTGCATGTGTGTTTCGGTGAAAATATCGGGGTGACTAAAAGTTTTTATACGCTATTAAAACAAAGCTATTATGAAAATGGATTATATGCTTTTTGTGATCAAGACGATATTTGGGCGTTAGAAAAGATAGAAAGAGCTGTTACGATATTAAGTGAGATCGGGGTGAGTGATTCACTGTATTGTTCGGGGTTGGAATATGTGACTGAGGATTTGGTTCATATGGCTTATTCCATGGCACCAGTTAATATAAAATTCAGTAATGCGATTAATGAAAACGTTGCTATTGGCTGTACTATTGTATTCGATGATAAGTTGAGGGAACGATTTTTAGTGGCTTCCCCTGATAATATGCTTATGCATGATTGGTGGATGTACTTAACAGCCTCTGCATTTGGGAGAGTTGTTTATGATGACTACTACGGGATTTTGTATAGGCAACATGGTTTAAGTGTTACTCCCTCATATGAAAAAAGCTTAAGCTTGGTTAGGAGATTTAAAGATCTTATTGTAACTATCAAAAATAAGCGTTTTATAGGGTCTTTAGACTGGTTGGAGCAAGCTGAAGAATTTGTTAAGACTTACCCCGAGTTATCAGAAAAAGAAAAAAGTATAGTAAAAAAAATGAGGTGTTTAGTAACGCATGCAACATTTGGAGATAAGTTGAGTTTTGTTATGCATCCGATTGTTAAATCAAATTTTAAGTCTAAAGATTTTGTCTTGCGGCTGAAAATAATGTTGGGAGTAGGGTTTGATTCATAATCAAAATGTTTGTGCTGTTATGGTGCTTTATAACCCTGAAGATTATGTCATTAAAAATTTAGTAAGGGCGGTTAGCTTTTTCGTAAAAGTGTTTGTAATTGATAATTCTGACAAGCCTAATCCGTCCCATGATTTTTGTGGAATGGATAGTAATGACTCGCTAGTTTATGTTGCTAACGACGCCAATTATGGAGTTGCTAAAGCTCTAAACCAAGGCGCTGAGCTTGCTATTAAGGGTGGTTTTTCGGCTGCCGTTTTATTAGACCAAGATACTAAACTTAGTCGTAGTTTTCTGGATGAGTTGGTGTATATTTATAATGATCGATCTAGATTAGCCCCAGTCGCTATAGTTGGTTCAAACTATCAGATATCAACTGCTCTTTCCAAGCAAAAAAAAGCTAGATTTGTAGCAGAGAAGACAGTCATCACTTCTGGTAGTTTGTTAAATATTGAGGCTTATAAGGGTATTGGCCCATTTAACGAAAGTTACTTTATTGATGGTGTTGATCTAGAGTTTTGCTTGAGAGCTCACTTGAAAGGTTATGGTGTATATAAGTCTACGAAAGTACTTATGGAGCATTTTATTGGAGATGCAACGAAGCATAGTTTACTAGGGTTGACGTTCATAACTAGCAATCATTCGGCTTTACGGCGGTATTACTTAACTAGGAATACTATTTTTTTATGCCGCAGTTTTTTTAAATCTTTCTTTTTGTATACAGTCACTGGGGGGATTAATGTTGTAAGAATTGCCGTTTATATAGTTTTATTTGAATCCGAGAAGAGGGAAAAATTAAATTATATGTTGCTAGGGCTAAAAGATGGCTTCCAGAACATCTCAGGGAAGAAGGTTCTGGGGTGAGGGATTTCTTAAATGATGTAATTCCGGTTGTTGTAACGTACAACGCTGAAATTAAAGTCTTGGATGACCTTTTAAATTCCTTACAATTATTTGATAAGGTACAGCTAGTTGATAATGGATCAAACAGCGTGGCTGAGTTGAAAGAATTATGCTCAAAATATGCTAATTTGGCAGCCTCATTTTTACCAGCTAACGTTGGTTTAGCTGAGGCACAAAATTTAGCGGTTGATTCGATAACAACGAACGATGCATGTACTTTTATTATATTGTTTGACCAAGATAGTGTTCCTGTGGAGAACTGTATTGAAGTTTTATATAATTATGCTAATCAGCTAAAAAGTGAAGGAATAAAGTTAGGGGCTATTGGCCCAGCTTTAGTGGATTCTTTTTTAGATAGTCGCTTTGGCTTTATAAAAAATGGAAAGCGTTTTTATAAAGAAGAGGCAGAAAATAATATATTTGAGTGCGATGGTATTAATAGCTCAGGGTCTCTAATTCCTTTGGGTGTTTGGCAAGATCTAGGTGGTAATAATAGTTCATTATTTATAGATCACGTTGAAACAGATTGGTGCTTTAGAGCTAGAGCAGCTGGTTATGAGTGTTATGGAACATTTGATGCTTTGTTATCTCATTCGATGGGTGAGTCGACTATAAAATATTGGTTTTTTGGTTGGCGAACCATGCCAGATAGAACCCCTGAAAGACATTATTACTTGTTTAGAAATAGCATTTTCTTGCAGCAGCAAAGCTATGTTCCCATAAGTTGGAAATATAAGAATATTTTAAAATTAATTTTAACGATAGGCTATTTCGGGGTTTTTCATCGGCAGAGAGTTAAACATATTTCTAATATGTATATTGGTCTTAAAGATGGAATCAACAAAAGGCTTGGTGTTAAGAAATAGTAAGTGCCTCAATTAGGCTGCTTAACGAGTAGGGTTAATATTAGTAATTTTTCTCTATAACGCATAGCAATTCGTGGCCACTCGAAATTTTCAAAGCAGTATTCAGCGACACGATTACTAATTATTTGTTGGTCTTTTTTTAGTAACGCTTTTTTTTCTAAAATAAGGCTTCTAAATGCATCTGCGTTTAAGGGTTCAACTAACCAGCCATTTTTGTTTTCTTGTATTGCGTCTTGAATACCTTCCAAATTGGATGATATGGACGGTAAGCCGCAAAGGCCGGCCTCTAATTGAGTGATGCCAAAGCCTTCAACATCGTTTTTTATTGGGATGTTTGCTTGTATAAATAAATCGCTGTGGGTGAATAGGGTTTCTTTTAATTGATTATCGACTTCTCCCAATAAATAGACATTGTTGTCTAAGTGTAATTTTTTTATTAAGGAGCTGATCTTATCTTTATTAGGTCCATCACCAGCAATGAGGTAAATGATGTCTTTTGGCAAGTGAACCATGACGTTCTTTATAAACCAGTGAGCACCTTTTCTTTCTACTAAGCGGCCTAATGAAAGTAATGTAAATTTATTGTCTAAATTTATTTGTAGGCGCTGTTGTAGTTTTCTTTTTGATAGCAGAGTGGTGGCAGACTTTTCAACACCATTTGGGATGACTGAAATCTTTTCGGCTGGAATACCCGCACTTATAGCGATATCTTTTGTGGAATGGCTGACAGCGATAAAGAAATCAATTTTCCTGAAAAAAAAGCAGATCCAAATTTTTTGATAAACAGGGTTATCCCAAGTAATATCTAGCCCATGTAAAATGCAACTGACGGGCTTATTAGAAAACAACTTAATGAACCAGCCCACAATAGCTGCAACACCATCTCCGAGTAAAACTTGATCTGCTTTTCTTATTTTAATTAAACCGGTAATGATGGCCCACGGTATAAAGAAAGGGAGTGCCTTTTTGCCAAACCGATTAATAATCGTTCGGCATGTTATCAAGTTAGAGAGGTGGCGAGCTAAGGCTTCGTTTTGATTCTCAATGCCACCTATGGTTGGTGGGTGAGCCCTAGATATAAATAGAAGGTTCATTGTGTTCAGAGAAAAGTTACCGGTGGCCTTCTTTTTCAGAGTTTCTATAATGCAACGATGAAATCTGCTCAGACAATATTCCCATTAAAAAAATAAATACAGATGCGACGTACAAAAATAAACTGCCATTACTGAATGTGCCTGAAGATAGATAGCTGTCAATATGATTGATGACCCCGCATAGGAAACAAAAAGCACTAGTGGGTAAAAATAAACGCATGGGTGAGAAAAGTGCGCCAATTTTTAAGATAATAATAAAGAAGCGTAAGCCATCTTTTAGTAGCTTTATTTTGCTTTTGCCTTCACGCTTTCCTGCCTTAATAGGAATATAGGCGACCGGTAAGGCTGAACGGAAGAATGCCATGGTCGAGGTGGTGGGGTATGAGAAGCCATTAGGTAAAAGGTATAAAAACTTTCTGAAATGGTTCGCTCGAACCGCTCTAAAGCCCGACGTGAGGTCTTCTATTTTATGGCCGGTCATAAAAGAAGCTAGTTTATTAAAGACGGCATTACCTAACAGCCTTTTTGTTGACGCATGAGAGCCTGATTGCCGAGCACCAATAACCATGTCATAACCTTCGGCCAATTTAGATAGTAACCGTTGGATATCATCTGGGTTATGTTGTCCATCAGCATCCATAAAAACAATAATGTCTCCGGAGGCATTTCGTGCGCCCGTTTTAATGGAGGCGCCGTTTCCTAATGAGTGAGGGTGAGAAATAACTTTGATACCGTGTTGTTCGCAAATAGATTTAGAAAGGTCGGTTGAGCCATCATCAATAACTAAAATTTCAGCCGTTGGTTGTGCTGATTTTAATTGGGGTAGCAAGGCTTCAAGGTTTTCTGCCTCATTTAAACAGGGCATTACAATGCTGAGAGTAGGTGTGTTTTTTACCATGTTTAAACCGTTAAAATTAATTGTAAGTTTAATTGTCTCATATTTTTTATTAGGACGTGCTTTGTCTAAATAGGCAGAAGATTTATGCTTGCTTAGCAAGAGTTCTATTTGACGCTAATTTAAAGCCCCTATTCTGATTTCTTTAATCGTAAGGACTTTAGCAATAAGGTATTAGGGGGTGTTAAAATGTGTTTAATTTATTTGACCTTAGGAGTATTAAATGAAGCAAGATGATGGATTAGCACCTTCTTTTTGGCAAATGGTAGGCAGTACAATGTTGTCATTTTTGGGGGTTTCTAAAGAGTCACGAAGAAGGCGAGATTTTCAATATGGAAACCCTAAGGTGTTTATTGTGACTGGGTTTATCTTGGCCTTGTTGTTTATTTTTGCTGTGTTAGGCGTTGTTAGAATGGTATTGCCTAGCTAGACCGATGAAGAATGACCGGCCTAGCTAGTTAATAAGGCAGTTATAGGGTGGCGATTTTCTCTTTTTGATCGTTTAAATTGCTAAGTTTTGAGGTAATATCAAGCTGTTTTGCTCTTTCTTTTTCTATAACGGCAGCCGGTGCTTTGTCGATAAAAGAAGCGTTTGATAATTTACCGCTGATGCGTGATGCCTCTTTTTCAAGCTTTTCAATTTCTTTATTTAAGCGTTCTAGCTCGGCATTTTTATCAATTAGCCCAGCCATTGGTATTAGCACTTGCATATCACCGACTAGAGCAATAGCAGATTGTGGTGCTTCATCTGCTGCGTTTAATGTGGTGATGGATTCTATACGTGCTAGTTTTTCCAATAATAAACGATTATCTGTAAGACGCTGTTGGTCTTGTTCTGAACAGTGGTTTAACAGTACCGGTAATGGCTTACTGGGGGGGATATTCATTTCACCGCGAATTTGACGAATGCCCATAACGAAATCCATTACCCATTGCATATCACTTTCAGCAGCGGCAGATATTTTGCTGTCATCGGGTGTTGGGTAGGCCTGTAGCATAATGGTATTGCCGGTTTTGCCTGCCAGTGGTGCTATTTGCTGCCAAATTTCTTCAGTAATAAAGGGCATCAGCGGGTGCAGCAAGCGCAGTACGGCTTCAAGTACGCGAATTAAGGTTTGGCGAGTTCCGCGTTTTTGTTCGGCTGAGCTATTGTCATCAAGCAAAATAGGTTTTGATAACTCTAAGTACCAATCACAGTATTCATTCCAAAGGAACTCATATAGCGACTGTGCGGCTAAGTCGAAGCGGTATTTTTCAATAGAGGTAATAACGCTGGCTTCGGTTTTTTGCAGGCGTGACACAATCCATTGATCGGGTAAGCTGTATACACATAACTCAGCACCAAGGCCTGTATCTTCGCCTTCGGTGTTCATCAGTACATAGCGGGTGGCGTTCCATAATTTGTTACAGAAATTACGATTGCCTTCAATTCTATTTAAGTCAAATCGAATGTCGCGCCCAGTTGAGGCGAGTGAGGCAAAGGTAAAACGTAGCGCATCGGTACCAAAAGAGGGGATGCCATCGGGGAAATGCTTACGTGTATCTTTCTCGATTTTAGCAGCCATTTTAGGTTGCATAAGGCCTTTTGTACGCTTTTCAAGTAAGTCATCTAGCGTAATACCGTCAATTAAATCAATCGGGTCCAGTACGTTACCTTTGGATTTAGACATTTTTTGCCCTTCCGCATCGCGCACTAAGCCGTGAATGTATATTTCTTTAAACGGCACATCGTCCATAAATTTTAGGCCCATCATAATCATTCTGGCGACCCAGAAGAAGATGATGTCGAAACCGGTAACGAGTACACTAGTGGGGTAGAAAGTATCAAGTTCGGGAGTTTTATCGGGCCAGCCAAGGGTAGAGAATGGCCATAATGCGGATGAGAACCAGGTGTCTAATACATCTTCATCTTGTGATAATACAAGGCTATCGGCTAGGTTGTTTTTTTCACGTACTTCAGCCTCGTTACGGCCAACATATATGTTGCCACTCTCATCGTACCAAGCGGGAATTCTATGGCCCCACCAAATTTGACGGGAAATGCACCAGTCCTGAATATCGTTCATCCAGTTGTAATAGGTTTTATCCCAGTTTTCAGGTACAAATTTAATTTTGCCGCTTTTAACCGCTTCAATAGCAGGTTCTGCTAGCGGTTTGGCCTTAACAAACCATTGGTCTGTTAACAAAGGTTCAATGATCACCCCTGACCGGTCGCCACGAGGCACCATGAGTTTATGGTCATCAATTTTAGCTAATAAGCCTAAATCATCCAGATCTTGTACGATTTGTTTACGCGCTGCCACGCGATCCAAGCCACGGTATTTTTCTGGCATCTCATCATTGATGCTGGCGTCAACGGTGAAGATGTTGATTAACGGCATATTGTGGCGTTGGCCAACCTCATAATCGTTAAAATCGTGAGCAGGGGTTATTTTTACACAGCCCGTACCAAATTCTGGGTCTACATAATCATCGGCAATAACTGGGATTTCACGGTTACATAAAGGCAACGCGATCATTTTGCCAATTAGGTGTTGGTAGCGTTCGTCAGATGGGTGAACAGCGACACAAACATCGCCTAGCATGGTTTCTGGGCGGGTCGTTGCAACCACAAGTTCGCCGCTACCATCGGCTAATGGATAGCGCATATGCCACATATGGCCTTGTTCTTCTTGCGAAATAACTTCAAGGTCGGATACCGCAGTGTGTAATTTAGGGTCCCAGTTAACCAGGCGTTTACCGCGATAAATGAGCCCTTCTTCATGTAGTTTTACAAACACTTCGTTAACCGCTTTTGACAGCCCTTCGTCCATAGTGAAACGTTCGCGCGACCAATCTAGGGAGGTGCCCATGCGGCGTAATTGCTTAGTGATGGTGTTGCCAGATAATTCTTTCCAATCCCAAATGCGCTCAACAAATTCTTCTCGGCCTAAGTCGTGGCGAGTTTTACCTTCTGCGTTTAATTGGCGTTCAACCACCATTTGGGTCGCAATACCGGCATGATCACTACCAGCTTGCCATAGGGTGTTGTGTCCTTGCATACGATGGTAACGCGTTAGTGAATCCATGATCGTGTCTTGGAAAGCATGCCCCATGTGCAAGCTACCGGTAACATTGGGCGGCGGTATCATAATGCAATAGGCGCTATCGCCTCCTTTGGGTTCGAAGTAACCTTGTTCTTCCCATTGGCGATACCAGCGAGATTCTATGTCATGCGGGGCGTATGTCTTATCCATCGTGTGTGTTCGGTGTTGATTTTTAAAGGCGGTATTATAACTTTGTTGGGGAGGGTAGGGTTATTGGTAAGCAAGTTTTTAGCTTAATGATATTTTACAAGAAGAAGGTTTGTTAGTTTTCCTTAATACGTAATGTTTATAGTTTTTCGCTGTCGCGAGGACGTTCATTTCTTTTGTTCACCCAAAAGTAACGAACCAAAGAAAAGGGTGCCCTAATATCAGTAAATTAACAGTTTTCGGGCTCGCAGGTAAACTCGCTACGCTCAGACAACCTGCTTACTTATCCGAAAACAGCTAATTTACTTGCGAGATAAAGGGACGGTAAATCTAGAGCCATATCTGAACCGGTCTTGATTTTAATATCCCCTTTTGCTCTCACTGAAAAACTAAGCATTAAAGTAGAGCGTTCTAATGTGGCTGTTTGAGCCTGTTTTGTAGGCGAGTTCCACAGTAGTTATTTTAGGGATTGGTTTTGAAGGAACCCTTCAGGGTGAAAGCATTTGGGTGGCACTTTTCTGGTTATTCTTTTGTTGCTACTGACAAAAGAGTCACTCGGCCTTTAGGGCGAAACCTTAACTAGAAATGAACACCCTAGCGGCAGCGATAATAAGAATCAAATTTTATGCGTCTGCAGTGGATACCCTCTGCTCTTATAAAACTTAAACCGCTCCCGTCCTGCTTGTTTAATTGATTCATTTTGATTAACAAGCTCAGCAAATCGTTCAAACCGAGCAAAACAATCGGGTGTTTTCTCAGTAAGGTTAATTAGCACGTCGTGAATATCTAACGGGTCACCAGTGTGGTTAATGTACACTGGGTGGTTGGCGCACTTTGTTGGGTCCATAGTATGTGGTACAAAACTGGTGGGCGAGAAGGACCAAAGCAAGTCATCCACTGTCTTGGATTGTTGTTCTGAATCGGTATGAATATACACGCGATGACCCTGTTTGCTAGCTTTTTGAGCTAGCCGACAGGCAAAAAGGTGCTGTGTATCAGGGGTGTCATCTGGCAGTACATAAAAGTCGATTCTGGTCATTTTGTAATGGCTTGTTTAACAGCGATCCAATATAAATTGGCTTAGCATGTGAACAGGGCGACCAGTTGCGCCTTTATCCGTACCCGATTTCCAGGCAGTGCCGGCAATGTCTAAATGAGCCCATTTATAATCTTCGGTAAAGTGTGACAAAAAGCAGGCTGCGGTAATAGTGCCACCAGCAGGGCCGCCAATATTAGCGAGATCGGCGAAGTTACTTTTTAGCTGGGGTTTGTATTCATCCCACAGTGGTAATTGCCATGCTTTGTCATTGGCTTTAATGCCAGCGTCTAGCAATTCGTTAGCCAATTTATCGTTATTGCCTAGTAAGCCGGTGGCATGTTTTCCTAACGCGACTACACAAGCGCCAGTTAAGGTAGCAATATCAATGACTACTTCAGGTTTAAATTTAGCAGAGTAGGTGAGTGCGTCACATAAAATTAAACGTCCTTCTGCATCAGTGTTTAAAATTTCAATGGTTAGACCGGCCATGCTGGTAACGATATCACCAGGTTTGTTGGCATCACCATCGGGTAGGTTTTCTGATGATGGAACAACGCCAACTACATTGATGGGTAAATTTAATTCGGCGCACATTTGAATCACGCCGAAGACACTTGCACCACCGCACATATCGTATTTCATTTCATCCATACCGGATGAGGGTTTTATGGAAATTCCACCGGCATCAAAAGTGAGGCCCTTACCAACCAGAACGATGGGTTTTTGAGAACTTGGGCCACCTTTATGTTCCATAGTAATGAGCTTCGCCGGTTGGCGAGAACCCCTAGAAACAGATAATAATGAGCCCATTCCTAGTGCTTCCATTTTGGCTTCATCTAAAATGGTTACTTTGAGCGATGCGTGTTGTTTGCCAAGTTCTTTTGCTGTCTCAGCTAAGTAGCTTGGGGTGCAAATATTACCGGGTAAATTGGCTAATTTTTTTGCGCTGTCAATGCCATTAGCGATACTCGAGGCGGTGTCTGCAGCACTGTTGATCATTTTTGCAGTGTAATCATCGGTATGCCATAGTTGGCATTTTTCTAATATGTTGGCATCGGGCGCGGAGGTCGTGAGCGTATCGGTGTATTGGTAAAGTGCTTCACGAGACTTCAATACTAACTGACGAACTTTCCAGTCGATATCTTTACCGCTAACTTCAACAGCTAATAATGTAGAGCAAACAGCCTTAATCGGTAAGTTTTTAAGCGAGTTGATGCTTTCGCTGATGGCCTTTGTGTAATCTTCCGCTGAGGTGTTGCCTTGCTCGCCAAAACCGACAAGAAGCACACGCTTTATTTTGCTGCTGGCAGGCATTTGAAGTAACAGTGTATTGCCCGCTTTGCCAGAAGCGTCACCTTGTTTTAAAACGGCAGCTATTTGTCCATCATGGGCTTGGTCGAAGTGGGTGGTTATTTCAAGCTGTTTACCTTTACTGAAAACGGGCAAAAGAAGGCAAGGAGTTGAAAGTTTATCGATTGACCCTGTTTTTGAAACGAATTGCATGCGGATACCTCTGAATGATAAGTAATGTTTTTGTTTGGCTTTTCCGTTAGGATACGACACCATAACTCTATGGATTTATGAGCCTAACTATAAGCCAAATACACTGTTGATGTCTGCGTTTAAATTAAAAATTATTGATCGATTGCTAGTGACTCAAATTAGCAAAATGATGTTAGGGGTCATGACGGTGTTGACGGTTATCTTATTAAGTCAGCGATTGGTTCGTTTGTTTTCTAAGGTTACAGCCGGTGAGTTGTCCGCTGATGTTGTGTTGTCATTGGTTGGCTTTAACCTGTTGCTATTGATGATTAAAATTCTACCGGTGGCTTTGTTGTTGTCGATATTACTGGTGTTAGGCCGGATGTATCGAGACCATGAAATGACGGCACTGTTCTCGTCAGGTATAGGCTTAACTCAGATCTATCGTGGAATATTTATTTTTGTTGTCCCCTTATTCGCTTTAACGATATACCTCTCATTAGTAACAGCTCCAACATTAATGCAAGCGATTGAGCGAGTGAAGACAAGCGATCAAGCTAACTTAGATATTCGCGGCATTACGGATGGGCGCTTTAATGAATACAGTCGTGGCGACTTGGTTTTTTATGTTGAAAAAATAACCAGCGACGACAAGATGTTGAACGTATTTATACAAAATCGTCAGCATGGCAAGTTGGGGATTACCTCATCGAAAAGTGGCGAAATAAAGGTGGACCCTGTCACAGGCGATCGTTTTATTATTCTAAAAGACGGTAACCGTTATGAAGGCGTGCCGGGCCAAGCAGATTATAAAATTACCAATTTTAAGGAATACGGTGTTGTAGTGGCGGAAAAGTCGTCAGCACAGGTGTCATTTGGTACCAAAGAAACCTCTACTATTCAGTTGATGGCGATGAAGTCGCCTAGAGCAATCAGTGAACTGCAAAAGCGTTGGTCTGTGCCGTTGGCCTTAATAACATTTGCCTTATTAGCAGTACCTATTAGCCGTGTATCGCCACGGGCAGGAATGTATGGGAATTTATTAACGGCTTTGCTGATCTATATTGTGTTTGAAAACTTCATGAGTTTATCGCACTCGTGGTTAGTAAAAGGGGTAACGGCACCTTGGTTTGGCATATGGTGGGTGCATCTACTGCTAATAGGTGTTACAGCAATTATGGTGGTTAATATGCACGGTGTTAGCTATGTTAAAAAGAAAGTGATGTTTAAAAGATGAAGGTCGTTAATAAATACATAGCCGTAGAAATGTTAAAAAGCACGGCGGTGGCGGTGCTTTTTTTGTTATCACTGGTATTGGTTATTACGTTTGCCGATGAGCTGGACGATATGGGCAAAGGTCAATATGGTTTAGTTGAGATTTTTAAGTACTTGGCATTAATTGCACCGCGTAATTTTTATGAATTACTGCCTTCGGCGGCTCTGTTGGGCGCGTTGATTACCTTAGGTGGAATGGCCAATAATTATGAATTAACCGCTATGCGAGCGGCAGGGATTAGTCGTTGGCAAATTATTTTTTCTGCATTGCGTGTCGGCATGATATTGATGGTAGTTTCTTTACTGGTTAGCGAAGGGGTGGCACCGGTATCTGAACAAGCGGCTCAAATGCTAAAGTTTACGGCTAAAAATGAACAAGTAGCGTTGAGAACGAAATATGGCTTTTGGACGCGAGATGGTGATACGTATTTAAATATCCGTGAAATTTTAAACTCAGCTGAACTCAAAGACGTCAGTATTTATGAAATGACGGATATGAACGAGCTAAAGTATGCAACGCATGCAAAGACCGCTAGTTTTATTGATAATAAGTGGGAGTTAAGCGGTGTTGAGCAAACCACCATTAATGATGCCGGTGTAAAAGTTGCCTTGTCTGATTCGGCAAAATTAGACTCGTTATTAGACCCTGGTTTGCTTGATGTTATTGTTGTTAAACCAGAGCGTTTATCTATCATGGGCTTAGCCAGTTATATCAACTTTTTAGACAATAACGGGCAAGATGCTACGCATTTTATTGTTGCGATGACCAGTAAATTAATTCGGCCTTTTGTAATTCTGGTTATGCTCTTGATTGCCATCCCGATGGTGTTAGGGGTAAAGCGAGCAGGTAGTACTGGCGCGCGAATTTTAATCGGTGCGTTAATTGGAATAGGGTTTAATTTGGTTGATAGACTGTTTGGAAATATTGGGGTGTTGTACGGTTTAAACCCAGTTATCGCTGCATCGCTGCCGTTTTTCTTGGCATTATGTATATCAGTCTTCACCATCCGGCGAATGGGCTGAAGGCTCCTTTTCCACCCAAATTAAACGACTATTTGAGGCGATGTCATGCCAGCTCAGCCGATCTTTATTGACGAGTATCCACAAAACACCAAGGCCAAGAACCCCCCAAGACAGAATGGCCATTGTGAAACGTATCAAGGCTTGTCGCCAGCTAATATTTTGGCCTTTGTTATTAGCTATTTTTAACTTCCAGGCGAGCAACCCCAGCGTTTGACCACTTTTAGTCCAAAACCAGCCATAAAATAAGAAGCTGACCGACAAGAGGTACAGCGAATATAGCCATGAGTTTGGTTGAAATAAATGACTATCTTGAAAGGGAAGCAATACTAATGTCGCTAAAAATAAGATGGCAATCAGTAATAGCGCATCATAAGTGATGATCGCTAACCGTCTTAGCAGACCAGGTGGCTTTGTTAAATCAGGCATGGGGTGTTATATAGATTGGTTACAGTAGTTTGGGGGCCCTAAGTTCGGCTTGAAGTTGATTAATACGGTTTTCAATTTGGCTGCTTAAGTAAAAATTATTATTAGCGGCTCGTAAGGCTTGTTCAAGCTGGATAATAGCGTCTTTGGTTAACCCAAGCGAGTAAAAGTACTCAGCCTTATATTGGAAACCTCGTACTGGGTTGTTAACCTGGCCGTAAGCGATGGAAAGGAGGTCGTACACATTGGGTGTCGGTTCGTAATTTTGTAGGTCCTCATTGAGGTTCGTTAAGGCCTGTTGCGGTTTACCATTGTGTAATAGAACCATGGCATATAATAAATTAACCGCGCGGCTTTGAGGGAATCGTTGTTTGCCCTGATCAAGTAACGCCAAGGATTGCTGCGGCTTATTGTCACGGTATTCATTCAGAGCGAGAGCAGTTAAATAATGGAGTTGGGTGGGGTTTTGCTCTGTCAGCGTAGAGAGAATGTCGCGTGCTTTTTCAAATTGCCTATCCTTCATTAAGGCGAGTGCAAGGCCATAACGAGCCGCCTCTTTAATTTTTGTAATGCCTTGTGATGATTCATCCTTTAAGGCGTTTATTAACTCGCCGGTTAAGTTTTGTGGGTGTTTGTTAACGCGAATTTTCATTCGAATTAAACGAAAATCTTGGGAGTCCTCAACTTGTTTATAAGGGAATTTTTCCGCACGTGCAGCGGTGTCCGAGATACGCGAAGCGGGCGCTGGGTGAGTGAGCAGAATTTCAGGAATTTTTTGACCGTATTGGGTGGTTGCCGTTTGAAGTCGACCAAAGAAAATCGGCATGCTTCTAGGGTCAAAGCCAGCAGCGGCAAGGTTTTGTACACCTACTCGGTCGGCTTCAGCTTCATGACTTCGCGTAAAATTAATTTGTTGTTGCACTTGCCCAGCTTGTACCGCCAAAACAGCGGCTGGGCCAACACCTGGAACAGTTACGCCTAAAACGACGGCGGCAAGCATAGCCGCTGCGCTGGGCATCGACATTTGACTGGCTGATTCAATAGCGCGTTGTAAATGCTGTTGGGTAACGTGGCCAATTTCATGAGCAACGACTGACGCTAATTCGCTTTCAGATTCAGCCGCTAAAATAAGTCCAGTGTTTAGTCCGATATTAGCATCGGGGCCTGCAAACGCATTGATTCGATCATCTTGCACGACAAAGAAATTAAATTGTCGGTCAGGTTGTTCGCTGAATTTAGCGACCCTGTCACCAAGTTGTTGTGCGTAGTCATTAATTTCTTGGTCGTTACTGAGTGGAACCCTTAGTCGAATGCTCCTAAGGAATGCTTTACCAAGTTTCTTTTCAAGTTCACCTGAAATGATGATATTTGATGTATTACCAATGTCGGGTAATTTAATTCGCTCATTAGCTTGGCTATTTTTAGACCAAACAAAGGCGCTACTCGCAATAATGCATGTAAAACTTGAGGCGATTAGTACGGTAAGAAAACGACGCATGATATTATGATATTTGTTCATAAGCCGTTTTAGTGTAATTGAGTTTAAATGCAAGTTAAATGAAAATCTCTATTCAGATCAATGCAAGCCCCTACCAATATCAAGCAGCGGATACGGCGTGGCACTTTATTGAAGCGGCGATTGCCAGTGGGCATGACATATACCGGGTGTTTTTTTACCATGATGGCATTTTTAATGCCTGCCGTGATTCACGCCCACCGGGTGATGAAAGGGATATTGTAAAAAGGTGGACGGCCTTACAAGCAGAAAAAGGTGTGGATTTAGTGGTGTGCGTTTCATCAGCGCAGCGAAGAGGTTTGCTTGAAAAAACTGTCGCTCACAAAGTATCGGGTTACGAAAATGCCTTGGCGGATGGGTTTCGAATCGCAGGGTTAGGTTTGTTAATGGAGGCGGTTATTGAGTCGGACCGTCATGTTACTTTTGGGGCTTGAAGTGAAAACGCTATTTTTTATTTTTAATAAAGGGTTTCATGGAAATGTGCGAGGTCATGAGTTTTTAGATATGGCATTAATGGCGGCGGCTTTTGACCAAAAGGTTGTTATCTTGTTTGAAGGTGAAGCTGTGAATGCCTTAGTTAAAAACCAGCAGCCTGAAAATATTGCCTTAAAAAACATAACACCTATATTAAAGGCCTTGCCGTTATATGATATTAATGACGTGTTTGTTGAAAAAGAGTCAATGGATCAATGGGGCTTAGTGAAGGAACAGCTGACCATTGAAACTACGTTGGTTTCTCGTCATGAGATGGTTGAACAACTTAATGCAGCACACCATGTATTCAGTATCTGATGTTATATATTGTTAATAAAAGAACCGAGGCCCTAGACAGTTGCATTGAAAGAGTGATGTCAAATGATGTTGTCTTATTAATTGAAGAAGCTGTTTTAGCTACGGTCATTACAAAGCCACCGTCCATTTTATCTAAACCTATCGATCAGGTTCAGATCTATGCGTTAAGCCCTGATATGAAAGCGAGAGGCATTGATGTTAACCGCTGCTATGAGCATATTCGGTATGTTGATTATGCAGGCTTTGTTGAGTTAGTAGAAAATAATAATCCTGTTAGGTCTTGCTGTTGATGTTAGTGCAGTTAAAACGCGATGAATATGGCTTTTTGCAGAATAGAAGCGACTGGAGCGAGGCCGTGGCTGAGGCAATGGCGAAAGAAGATGAGCTATTACTGACGCCATTGCATTGGGAAATTATTCATTTTGCGCAAGCATACTACGATGAATTTAATCACCAACCCAATGCGCGATTATTTGGCCAAGCGATCAAGAAGAGATTGGGCGCTGAAAAAGGGTCGTCTATTTATTTATATAAATTATTTCCAAACGGACCATTAAAATACGCGAATAAATATGCGGGGTTACCTATTCCACCTTCATGCATATAAAGACGCTGTATTAATCCGTTTGTTTAAATCGGTGAATTTGCCGTCGCTGTTTTTTATTAGGCCGTTCAGAGCGAGGCATAGAGGCGTTCATGTCTTTATTGAGTGCTTTCAGCGCTTGACGTTGTTGAAGGCTTTCATCGCTTTCTTTGTACAAAAGGACGGCTTCTTTGGCGGGGCGACGTTGAGGGTTTAAGCCGACAATCTTAACCGTCCATTGATAACCAGCCTTATGGATTTGCAGGCTATCATCAATGCGAACTTCTTTACTGGGTTTGCTTCGTTGACCGTTGAGGTGGATTTTTCCACCTGAAATCGCTTCGGTGGCGAGCCGTCGTGTCTTAAAAAAACGAGCAGCCCATAACCAAGTATCTAAACGCTGTTTTGTTAGAACGTTTTCAGTCACTAGATAATTAAGCGAGTAACTCGTCTAGTTTTCCGCGACTTTCTAAATCGTAAATTTCTGTGCAATCACCAACGTGTTTGTCACCATTAAAAATTTGCGGAACGGTAGAGCGCTGACTTTTTTGTATCATTTCAGCTCTTTTGTTTGGGTCATTTGCAATGGAAATTTCAGTAAATGGAATGTTTTTATTATTTAACAAACGTTTAGCCTGAGTGCAATAAGGACATAAAGAAGAAGTGTATATAGTGATCTTGGACATAGGAGGTCGATAGCGTTAAATTAATTTCAGTTAATTTTAACAGATTTGGAAGGGAAATCTGTTGGATTAACGGGTTTATGCTAGCGCTATGGGCCTGTTTTCAGTAGAATCACGGGATGTTAAAGAATTAATAAAATCATAGAGAGAAAGAGTCAATGAAGCGATTATTAGTAAGTTTATTGGTGTTGGGAATGGCGTTTTCTGTAACGGCAAACGCAGCGGGTGATGTTGCCGCTGGAACAATTAAAGGGCAAACCTGCCTTGGTTGTCACGGTGTGGAAAATTACAACAATGCGTATCCAACCTATCATGTGCCAAGATTGGGTGGTCAGCATGCTGGCTATCTGGTAACTGCCATGAAAGCCTATAAAAACGGTACACGCACTCATGCCACCATGCATGGTAATGTGGCTGATTTATCAGAGCAAGATATGCAAGATATTGCGGCATATTTTGAGCAAGACGGAAAATAAACGTTAATATTAAAGATCACGAGGAAGAAAATGAAACAATTAAATAAGATGATTTTTACCGTATTGCTTACTGTGGTATCTGTCAGTGCTATAGCAGCGGGTGATATTCAAGCAGGCAAAGAAAAGTCAACAGCCTGTGCAGCATGCCACGGTGTAAGTGGGGTGAGTGCTAGCCCGATGTTTCCTACTATTGCTGGGCAACATGCAGATTATATGGTTCATACGTTAAAAGGATATCAATCGGGGCTACGTAATGACCCTATTATGCGAGCTTCAGTTGCGGCGCTGACTGAAGAGGATATCGTTGATTTAGCAGCTTATTTTGCCAGTCAAGAAGGCTTGAAAACACTGAAAAAATAAGACTTAAATTTAAAATTAGTAGATACAAAAAACGCGCATTCTTGCGCGTTTTTTGTATCTATAAAATATAAGGATAGACAATGAGTCAAGACGTTAGCGTGAAACTTAAGCACAATAATGATGGGAAGCTCATAGAGGAGTGTGAATACCTCGGTGAGGTTATGCATGGAAAGCGAACAATTTGGCACCCCTCTGGCGTGAAAATTTCTGAAACAGATTTTATTCAAGGTGTTATGCAAGGCCATCATACATCATGGTATTTAACAGGGCATATTGCACTAACCGCAACTGTTGCACAGGGTAATTATCATGGCCTCTTTACTGCGTATTGGCCAAACGGCGAAATGCGTGAACAAGGTCATTTTGATAAGGGGGAGCGAACGGGTGTATTTAAATCTTGGTCTGATAATGGTGAACTATTAGCTGAAAAAAACTATGATCAATAAAATTCCGTTGTAGCCATTTTCTGGTAAAGGGCGAAAAAAAAGCATACAATGATGCAACGCAATAAAATGATTAATTAAATTGGAGGCGGGCAAATGGATGATAAATCCCCACAAGAAATATTTGAGAAAATGGCGGAAAAAGGCCATAACATGTTTAAAGATTTTTCAGCGGCGGAATCAAAAGAAATGTTGTCTCAGTTTGGGAATGCATGGAATACAATTGTTACACGTGCCATGGAGAGTCCTGAAGAGTGGGTGAAAACGATGTCTGGTTTTTACCAAGATCAATTTAACCTCTGGATTAATATGTTTAATCCAGCGAGTCAATCTACAGTTCATCCAGAGCGCGGCGACCGTCGTTTCTCAGGTGATGAATGGGAAGAAAGCCCCGTTCATAATTACTTGAAGCAGTCCTATTTATTATCGAGCCGTTGGCTAACAGGCTTGGTTGAAAACTCAACGCTGGATGAGAAAACTAAGCAAAAGTGCGATTTTTACACGCGCCAATTTATTGATGCGATGTCGCCATCTAATTTTGCCTTAACGAACCCAGAAGTGTTGAAAGAAACCATAGAGTCTAATGGTCAGAATTTGGTTGCAGGGCTTGAAAACCTAATGTCTGATATAGATAAAGGGCGTATCAGCATGACCGATGAGTCAAAGTTTACATTAGGTGAAAACTTGGCGACTACACCCGGCTCGGTGGTGTTTGAAAACAAGCTGATTCAATTGGTTCACTTTAAGCCGATGACTGAGAAAGTGAATGAGCGTCCTATTTTAATTATTCCGCCATGCATTAATAAATATTATATTCTTGATTTGTCTGAACATAATTCATATGTTCGTTACTGTTTAGAACAAGGCAATGATGTTTATATTATCTCTTGGAGAAACCCAGATGAGTCCTTGGGTGATGTTACTTGGGATGAATATATTTCTGTTGGGACAATACCTGCTATTGATGCAGTGAAAGAAATTTCTGGTGCGAAGAAAATCAATGCGGTTTCTTGGTGTATAGGTGGCACGATGTTAGCGACAACAATGTCTGTGTTGGCTTCAAAACGCAAAAAGCCAATAGCAACAGCAACATTTTTTACAACCTTATTAGATTTTTCTGACCCGGGCGAATTGGGTGTATTTATCGATGAGTCTCAGGTTCAACAACATGAACACAAACTAAAAGAAGGCGGTGTCATGCCGGGTAAGCAACTGGCATCAACCTTTGCAATGCTACGTGCGAATGACCTTGTATGGAGTTATGTTGTTAATAACTACCTAAAAGGTAAAACGCCACCTCCATTCGATATTTTATTTTGGAATGGTGATTCAACTAATATGACATCTGCGATGTACACATGGTATTTGCGCAATATGTATTTAGAAAATAATTTGGCAAAACCGGGTGGTGTTGAACTTTGTGGTGTTAAGGTTGATTTAGGGAAGATTGATTGTCCTGTGTATTTCTTGTCGGCTATTGAAGATCATATTGCTCCGTGGAAAACTACGTTTATTGGTACAGAGTTGGTTAAATCTGAGTCGATAGAATTTGTTTTGGCGGCAAGTGGTCATGTGGCGGGTGTTATTAACCCTGCGAGTAAAAACAAACGTCATTTCTGGAAAGACGGTGAGCTGGGTAAAGGGCCTGAGCATTGGTTAGAGTCAGCGGAGGAAGTGCCAGGAAGCTGGTGGCCACATTGGGATGCGTGGTTGAAAGCTAATGGTAATAAAACAGTAGATGCCCCCTCTCAATTAGGGACAGATAAATACCCAGAGTTAGAACCTGCACCGGGGTCATTTGTTATGGCGAAAGCCAGTTAGCGTTAAGTTTTATTGAAGCTTCACCTGACAACTTAGCTTAGCTATGTGATTATAGAAGCCACCGTTTATACGGTGGCTTTTTCATGTGTAAAAAAGAAACGATTGGAGTGGTTATGAAATCCCCTTGTGTCAGGCAGTGTACGTTAAATGAAAACGACATGTGTCTTGGTTGTGGGCGAATGCTTGGTGAAATCACATCATGGGTATCTTTTTCGGAGCAAAAACGTGCTGAGGTTATGACGCAGTGTCAGAATCGTTTGCAGGCATTAAAAACATGGAAGCCGGGTTTAGTCGATCAAAAGAAGTGAGGTGGCTGGTAAATGAATTAACCCTCAATAGGCCCTTGATTACCTAAACCTTAGGGGTAAACTAATTGACTTATATAATATAGATTGGAGGGTTTGCATGAATGCCGAAAAAGTTGTTTTCAGTTTCTTTATTGTTTTAGCGCTGACACTGAATTTTGGTTTTTTTCTGGGTAAGTTGGGCAACCCAACAGACCATAATATCTATGTGCTATTCGCTACAATTTTCGTTAACCTTGTTGCGATGGGCTTGAAACTGGGAGATCGTTCGCAAGTGGGTGCTGTTTTATTGTCGACAAGTATAGTCGCTAATTTACAATTACTTGCAGGGGCCTTCGTGTGGGGTTATGTAACACAAATTTCAGAGACTGGATTGACGGCAGATAATACCTCAGTGATTGTTTCATTATCGGGTGGTGCATTGGTTGCTAACATTGTTTCTGTGGTGATGTTAGTGTCAGAAACACTTATGTCACGACGTTAAAAGTACGACTATGTCAGGCTCATCACTGGGTAGAGTATCGTTCATCGTGCTGCGCCATATGCGCACACCGATTATTATTTTTATATCTGTGTATGCTTTGTGCATTTTAGGGATGGTGTTAGTGCCCGGTCTGCCGGATGCAAATGGTCAAACGACGTATATGTCGTTTTTCCATGCGTATTATTTCCTTGCGTATACCGCTACAACAACAGGGTTTGGGGAATTACCTAGGCCCTTTAGTGATGCACAAAGAATATGGGCAATTTGCTGCTTATATATTAGTGTCATTACTTGGCTGTATACGGTCGGGAAAATAATTTCTTTATTAAAGAATCCCTATTTATATTCGGCTTTTGCTGAAGAGAAGTTTATACGAGCGGTTAGAAAAAAAAGCAGAGATTATTATTTGGTGTGTGGCTTTGGAGATACAGGCAGTCTCTTATTGCGTGGTTTGACCAATGCAGGCTTTTCCGCGGTTGTTTTAGAGTTGGACAATGAACGTATTAAAGCGCTCGATTTGCGTAACTATAAATCCAAGGTATTGGGGCTTTGCGCAGACGCAACGGTACCGCGCTATTTGCTAGATGCTGGTATTGAAAGGGATAAGTGTATCGGTGTCTTAATTTTGTCCAATGATGAAGAAGCTAATCTAAAAGTAGCTGTGTCGGCGAGAATATTAAGGCCTGATATTAAAATTATTTGTCGTTCAACCTCCGCAGAAAATGAGAGTGAAATTTTAGCCATTGGTGGGGACACGCATGTTGTTGATCCATTTCGTGTTTTTGCAAGTTACCTCAGCTTAATCATTTATAACCCCACCGTACATACATTGAATGAATGGATGTCAGGAGAGCCAGGGGCAACATTGGATCGCAATATTTGCCCACTGAAAGCAGGTCGGTGGATTTTGTGTGGGCATGGTCGGATGGGGCAAATTGTTTATAAGAAACTCTGTGAAAAAGGGATTGATCTGACGGTAGTCGAACCACTGGTTGAAAATGTTGAGGAGATTGCCGATCACGCTGTCTTAGGAAGAGCAAACTTAGAAAACTTAAATAAAGCAGGGTTGAAGGGCTGTGTGGGTTTAGTCGCCGGTACAGACAACGATACGTTCAACTTAAGCATGGTACATCAAGCGAATAGGGAAAACCCATCGCTGTTTTCTATCGTCAGGCAAAACAGACATGTTAACGAAGTGCTGTTTAAAAAAGCAGATGTAGACTATATTTTGCAACCCAGTTTAGTCATCGCTCGAATGGTTTTATTTATGCTGATGGCGCCATTATTGAAATCCTTTTTTGCACACCTTAGGTTATTGTATGAGAATGACCCCTCAAAACTTGCAGATATAACCAATAGACTCGCAATAGAGGTAGGCGGCAATTTTCCAGCCATCAGGACGTATATTCTTGATAAGAAAACAGCCCCTGCGGTGTGTGCCAAGCTATCAAATAATGGCGAGGTTAGTTTAGGTGATATTTACAAAAAACCATCGAACAGAGAAAATGCGTTAAAAATGGTTCCGTTGGTTCTTCGTCGGGGGAAGGTGATTAAAGTATTACCTGCCAATGATTTGCAGTTAAGAGTGAATGATGAAATATTATTTTGTATGCAGCCAAAAGAAAAAATATTTCTAGAGTCTAACTTGTCCAATAGATATACCCTAGAGTACTTGTTAACAGGGAAAGATCCAGCGCGAGGTTATTTGTTTAAATGGCTGGAAAGAAAAAACATAGTGAGTTAAACGTGTTTATAGTATAAAGGTAGTAGCCCTGCTCAAACGATAAAGCTGTTTGGTTCGGCTTTATACCCAAAGGGGCATAAGTCTCTCTCAAACGATAAAGCTGTTTGCTTCGGCTTTATACCCAAAGGGGCATAAGTCTCTCATCAAACGATAAAGCTGTTTGGTTCGGCTTTATACCCAAAGGGGCATAAGTCTCTCATCAAACGATAAAGCTGTTTGGTTCGGCTTTATCAAGCCATTGTTCAATTGAATGAATATCAGCATCATTCATGAGTGCTGGAGAGTGGGCTGTATTCGGTATTTCTAAAAACTCAGCGTTAGGGTGTTGTTCAAGCATTTGTTCAGTTGTTGAGCGTGCTAACAGGTCAGAGTTTTCGCCGCGAATAATCAAGGCTCGCTGCTGAATATTATTCCATATAGGCCATAAATCGATATCCTCAATGGGCTGATGGTTAAAGGCGAGAGAAATATCGGGGTCATAATTAAGCGTTATTTGCCCATTATCTAATTTCTTTTGCCCATAACGTAACAAATGCTTCCATTGTTCATCGCTTAGGTCTCCAAAGCCAGCGTAGGTGGTTCGCATATAGTTCTCAAGCTCCTGGGCTGTATCATAATAAGGTAGTTTGCCAACATAGTTAGCGATACGAATTAAGGCGGCCTTAGGGATAAACGGGCCAACATCATTGAGGATTAACGATTTAATGGGTGAGTTTTCCAACGAGGCGAGCATCATGCCTAATAGGCCACCCATTGAGGTGCCTAGCCAATCAATTTTGTTGGCACCTGTTCGAGCAATAATCATTAAAGCATCTACGATATATTGTTTGTAATCATAGGCTGATTTATCGTTTAACCAATCACTTTCACCACGGCCGGGTAAATCAAAACAGATGACTCTACGTTCAGTAGATAGTTTATTAGCCAGTGCATCAAAATCATGCTTGTTACGTGTTAAACCATGCGAACAAACAAGAATATTGGGGTTATCTTTGTTACCCCAATCGGTGTAAGCAAGGTGGTGTAAGCCTTCAGTGGAACAGCTAGTAAGGTATTGAGTTTTCATGTTATTTGATGATTTATTGTTGCGATGCATCTATAATCGAACTGTTGTTTTATAAAGCATAACCTAAAATTTGGAGAGAAGCATGAGTGAAGTAAGAGAGGTTGTCGTACTAAGCGCTGTCAGAACTGCGATTGGTGATTTTGGTGGAAGTTTAAAAACCGTAGAGCCGAGCACCTTAGCGGCCATTACGCTCAAGGAAAGTGTTGCCAGATCAGGTATTGAACCTGCAGAGGTTGGTATGGTGGTGATGGGTACGGTTGTTCCTGAAGAAGAGAGGGCGCCTTATACTGCTCGTATTGCACAAATTGAAGCGGGTATTCCTTGTGAAACATCTTGTGTTGCGGTCAACAGGCTCTGTGGCAGTGGTATGCAAGCTATTGTGGATGCTGCGCAAGGGATTATGCTAGGTGATTATGACGTTGCCATTGGTGCCGGTGTTGAATCAATGAGTAACTCCTTGTACGCCTTACCTGGCGCTCGTTGGGGGCAAAAAATGGGTGCTGGTCAAATGATTGATTTAATGATCTCCGCATTAACTGATCCATTTGGAACAGGTCATATGGGGATGACGGCTGAAAACTTAGCAGATAAATACAATATTTCTCGAGAAGACCAAGACGCATTAGCCGTAACGAGTCATCAAAATGCAGCGCGTGCACAAGCAGAAGGTCGTTTTGATAGTCAAATTGTTCCAGTAGAAATTAAAACGCGTAAGGGTGTGACGGTCTTTGATAAAGACGAGCATGTTCGTCCTGATATCAGCGTTGAGAAGTTATCTGGTATGCGCCCAGCCTTTAAGAAAGACGGTAGCATCACAGCGGGTAATGCATCGGGCATTAACGATGCGTCGTCTGCAATGGTATTGATGGCTAAAGAGGCAGCAGAAGCGCGTGGTTTAAAACCGATGGCAAAATTAGTGGCTTACTCCCATGCTGGTGTTGAACCAGAAATTATGGGGATTGGCCCTGTACCTGCTGTTGAGAAAATTTTATCGGCAACAGGTTTGACGATTGGCGATATTGATGTGTTTGAGGTGAATGAAGCGTTTGCTGCCCAGGCGTTAAGCGTTTGTCGAGAACTTGACCTTCCAATGGATAAGGTGAATGTTAACGGAAGTGGGATTTCATTAGGTCACCCAATCGGGGCATCTGCAAATATTATTGTTGTAAAAGCACTGCATGAATTAGAGCGTGTTCAAGGCAAATACGCATTGGCTACTTTGTGTATTGGTGGTGGGCAAGGTATTGCGACTCTTTGGGAACGCATATAGTTTAATAGCGTTAGACATAAAAAAACGGGCTCTAAGCCCGTTTTTTTATGTCTAAAAAGAACATTATTTTTGTAGAGCTTTAGGTAAGGAAAATGTTACTTTTTCTTGAATACCAGGGGTTTCAAGAGCTGTTTCACCACCCCAGCATTTAAGTTGATCGATGACTCGTTGAACGAGTTCTTCAGGTGCGGAGGCTCCCGCTGTTACGCCGATACTGTGTACGCCTTCTAGCCAACGCTTATCAATATCCTCTGAGCCATCAATCAGGTAAGCAGGCTTGCCAAGTTTTTCAGCAATTTCGCGAAGCCTGTTTGAGTTTGAACTATTCGGTGAGCCAACGACTAATACTAAATCTGATTTTTCGGCGAGTTCTTTGACCGCATCTTGGCGGTTTTGTGTGGCATAACAAATATCGCTTTTTTTAGGACCAGTAATATGTGGGAATTTATCACGTAAAGCATCAATAATTGAACTGGTATCATCCATTGAAAGGGTTGTCTGTGTCACATAGGAAAGCCCTTTATTTGCTGGTATTTCTAATGACTCTACATCCTCAGGGGATTCTACGAGGATAATTCGAACATCTGGGTTTTGTTGTTCATAGCGTCCCATTGTGCCTTCTACTTCTGGATGGCCTTTGTGTCCAATGAGGATAACGCAACGGCCTTTTTTTGCATTACTAACAACTTCCATATGGACTTTAGTTACCAAGGGGCAGGTCGCATCAAAAACATTTAATTGACGGCGTTTTGCTTCGTCTTCTACTGCTTTAGAGACGCCGTGAGCGCTAAAGATAACAGTTGAGTCATCGGGGACTTCGTTAAGCTCTTCAACAAAAATGGCGCCTCTTTTCTTTAAATTCTCTACCACAAAACGGTTATGTACGACTTCGTGTCGAACGTATATGGGTGAACCGAGTAATTCAAGTGCGCGCTCGACGATCTCAATGGCACGGTCAACACCGGCGCAGAAACCACGAGGATTAGCTAAAAATATTTGCATTTACTGCTTACCTTTTTCTGGTTGGCGATTTTTATCCCAGAGGATTTCTGATTGGCCGTCTTGGCGGGCCAGTACTCGGCATAAAACGAATAATAAATCGGATAGTCTGTTGAGGTATTTTATAACGGGTGGATTGATTTTTTCTTCTCGCATTAGGCGCACAACAATTCGCTCAGATCGCCTGCATACGGTTCTTGCAATATGGCAGCTTGCTGCTGCGAGATTACCACCGGGTAAAATAAACTCTTTTAAGGCGGGTAGTGTTGCATTATGTTCGTCTAGAACTTTTTCGAGCAAATCCGTGTGGCTGTCGTTGATAGCGCTATAACCTGGCACGCATAATTCACTGCCTAGGTCAAAAAGATCGTGTTGTATGTCCAGCAGTTGAGCGGCTATCTTTTTTTCTATGCCGAAGGCAATCACTAGGCCAATTTGACTGTTCAATTCGTCAACAGTGCCATATGCCTCAACACGTAGTGAGTCTTTATCTACCCGAGTACCATCGCCTAAGCCAGTGGTGCCAGCATCACCAGTTCGGGTGTAAATTTTAGAAAGCCGATGTCCCATAAATTAAAGTAGAGCCTTTTTTGAAAGAATAATGCCATCCTCGTCTGCATAAAGGTAGTGGCCAGGGTTAAAAGTGACGCCAGCAAAGGTGACAGGAATGTTTTTATCTCCCCAGCCCTTTTTAATACTTTTTAGAGGGTTGGTTTGTAATGCACGTACTCCAATAGGCATTTTATTTATATCAACGGAATCTCGAATGCAGCCATAGATAATGACACCACTCCAGCCATTTTGGTGCCCCATTTCAGCAAGCATGTCGCCAAGCAAAGCGCAACGTAAAGAACCCCCACCATCTACGACTAAAACATCGCCGTTTACTTTTTGGGATAGCATTTCACGAACGAATACATTGTCTTCGAAGATTTTTACCGTTTGAATAGTGCCATTAAAGGTTTTATGACCACCAAAAGACTGAAACATGGGGGTCGCAATCTGCAGGTTATCTGAATAGTCATCACATAGGTCTGCTGTTTTAAAAGTCATGATTTTTAACTCGTAGAGTATACTTTTAAGCATTATAAACCAGTTCTTTTTATCAGCAGAGATACTTTGTATCGAGTGTGATAAATATGAGGGGCTCTTTTTGGAGAAAGCACATGAAAGCTAAATGATTAGGTTATGATATTTGACTAAGAGTGTTTTTTATACGAATGGGTATAGCAATGCAGTTAACAATAGATTCGTTAAGCGTAAAAGAAAGGAAAACACAGAAATTGAAAGGGGGGTATTTTGTCGCGTTGAACAGACAGGCTAATGCCTATGTTGTACCCAATTACTAGACCGACGGTCTGAATGTGAACGTCGATCTGATACTTCTTCAAACCTAATACTGCCACGGCGGTCATTAGTTCTGCGGCGCTGATAAACGGGCCTTCTTTTTTCGACTAAACCCACATGTTTACAATGGCATATTTTTTTTGAGCAGTCGTCTAACGGCAAGGCGGGAACGCTATTGATAGGGAAGTGCTTTTTACGAAGGGCTAGAACAGAGGTGCAGCAATTTTTTTCATCGCGGGGTTCAATATAAAAACCCCAGTATTTTTTTGAATCAATCATTGATTGAATTCGCTGTTGTTGACGTTCTGTCGAGGTGTTTGCTTTTGAAGAGGTGTGTGGTGTTTTCTTTTTGTAGTAAACGAGTGCTAACACCACTAATGTAAGAAGAATGAAAGCTAATAACATAGGCGAAGCCCCGTTAACTAAAGAGGTACAATTATATGATCTTTAATGGAGAGTGCAAATTTTTAAAATACTTTGCATAGTAATATGAAATTAATCAGGATTATATTGTTATTACTGATCCTTGTTTTTGTCGCTTTTTATAGCAAATTGCAACGTCTTGATACCATGGCTTGGATTAAACCATTAGAGGTATCTATTTACCCTATTAATGCTGGCTGGGACGTATTAACAGGTCAATATATTAATGCCTTAACGGCTCAAGACTTTCTCAGTCTAAATCAGTTTTTCAAGGTGCAATGGGCGACATATAGGGAATTTGATGCGGACCCTATCGTTATCACACTAAAGCCAGAAATCATGCAGCAACCACCCTTTCCACCAACAGATGGTAATATATTAAAGGTGATTTTCTGGAGTCTACGCTTACGGTTTTGGTCATACCAACAGGCTGTCGATAGTCATAGAAGCACAGTGAATATTTTTGTGCGTTATCATCCAGTCAATGCTAATCAGCCGTTAGCACATTCGTTGGGTTTGCAAAAAGGTTTGATTGGCGTGGTCAATGCGTATGCTTCAGCTGAGTATGATGAGCAGAATAATTTGGTTATTGCACATGAGTTATTGCATACAGTGGGCGCGTCGGATAAATACAGTTTAACAACGGGGCAGCCGAGTTACCCAAGTGGTTTTGCATCACCTAATCTGCGCTATCGTCAGTCAAAGGCCGAGATAATGGCGGGTAAGATTCCAATCAATGAAGACGAGTCAATTATGCCAGAGTCGTTAAAACAATCTGTGATAGGTGTAGAAACAGCGAGAGAGATAGGGTGGATTAACGCTAATTGATGAGATAAATCATGGATTGATATAAGTCATTAATATAAGGTAATAGACAATTAGAATAAAAGGGGTTGTGTTATGTTTTTTCAAGAATTAAATAATATCAACTGTAAGACATATTTAATAGCGGACTTAGATGCTGGGCAGGCCGCTATCATTGACCCGGTTGATAGCTATATAGATCGCTACCTTGCGATATTAGCCTATCACCGCCTTACATTAAAATTTGTCGCAGATACGCATACGCATGCCGACCATCGTTCAGCCTGTACAGCCCTTAGGCGATTAACGAACTGCCTTGTGATGATGCATGAGCTATCACCACAACCAACAGTAGATAAGCGCTATATTGATGGTGATGAGTTAACGGTTGGTAATATACATATTAAAGTGCTGCATACCCCGGGGCATACTCCAGATAGCGTTAGTTTCTATGTTAATGATGACAGGGTTTTAACGGGCGATGTTATTTTGATCCAAGGCACAGGGCGGTCAGATTTTGCTGGTGGAAATGCTGGTGATCAATATGACTCTATTACGGATAAAATTTTTACTCTGCCTGATAAAACCTTGTTATTCCCTGCGCATGATTACCGTGGCAATACAGAAACAACGGTTGGTTTAGAGAAGGCATCAAATCCGCGAATAGCGGGGAAAACGCGCGAGGAATATATCGAGATTATGGATAATTTGAACCTGCCACTTCCTGAAAAAATTCAAGAAGTTTTACAGATCAACCAAAGCGAGGTCGATGATGACCTTATTAAATTTCCAATGATTGCAGAGTTAAATCAAGTATTACAAATGGAACCCGCCGCGGTAAAAAATCGACTCGAAGAAACAGCCGATAACTGCGTAATTATTGATGTAAGAGAGGACTCTGAGTTCACTGGTGAGCTTGGGCATATAGCCGGTAGTCGTTTAATGCCAATGCGCTCATTACCTAAAGTAATAGAAGATTTGGAGCCACTTAAAAAGAAAGAAGTTATCCTAGTGTGTCGGTCAGGCGCTAGAAGTACGACTGCAGCCGCCATTTTAAAAGGGCTGGGGTTTCATAATGTTAAGAATATGAAAGGTGGCATGCTGGCGTGGAATAAGCTTGCGTTTCCAGTTGAGCGATAACCGTTAAAGAACCTATTAAAAAGCAAATTGGTCGCTTATAGGCTTAAGTACAAGTTGTTTATTAGGCATAAAAAAACCCGGTGAACTCTCATCGGGTTTTGCTTAATATGTTTGAACTATGCTGCCTGCACAGGAATGGCGTTTTTTGTTTCTTTAACGCCATTATTATCGTCAAGGTATACCAGGCAAGGTTTAAAGGTAGCCAGTTCTGCTTCGCTGTATTCTGAATAAGCGCAAATAATTAAAATATCGCCTTCTGTTGCGCGACGTGCAGCCGCACCATTAACAGAAATAATACCGCTGTTATCTTCTGCTCTAATAGCATATGTAGTGAAGCGTTCGCCATTATTAACATTATAAATGTCAATTTGTTGGTACTCACGAATACCTGAAAGATCGAGTAGGCTTCCATCAATAGCACAGGATCCTTCATAATGAAGTTCGCTGTGAGTTACAGTAGCTCTATGTAACTTTGTTTGTAACATCGTAGAACGCATAAAAATAAGCTAGATTGACTAAATAGGAGGGGAATTATGCCTCATATGTCGTTTTTCATCAACAATAATGTGCATATGCAATAATTCTTTATAAATCATAGGGCTATAAAATTTAAATATTCGTTAGAACTTTACTGGCGGGGGTTTATTGTCTGGGTCTATCGATTGAGAAACAATGTCTTTTGCAGAGCGTTTGAATTGTTCTGACAGTGTATTTATAGAAGAGTCAGAAGGGACTGTCGTGCTTTCTTTGCTATTGTCAGCTACATCGTTTGGCGTTAATAAATGTAAGGTTTGTGTTGGGAATGCAATGTCAACATGCTGTGCTTTTGCCAGACGTAATATATCTAATAGAAAACGCTGACGCTCTCGTAATTCGGTACTCCAATCAGGTGTTTCCCAAAAGACATAAACAAGAACATCTAGCGAAGAGGCGCCCAGTGAATTGAGGTAAACATGAAAATAATCTTTTCTCATGTATGGGTGCAGTCTAATAATTTCTCTTACACCCTCGCAGAAGGCTTCAATTTTATCGGGAGGTGTATCGTACGTTAAGGCTACGTTACAGCTAAGTCGGCGATAGCGGCGCTGACCCATATTGTCGACCTTTGCATTGATAAAAATAGCATTAGGCAGCGTAATAAGGGAATCATAAAAGGTGCGTATTTTGGTGCTTCGTAACCCCACTTCTTCGACGCTGCCCTCGATATCGTTAACGACGATCCAATCGCCATTATGGAAGGTTTGATCGAGAATAACCGTGATCGAGCCGAATAAGTTTTGTACGACATCTTTTGCAGCCAGAGCAAATGCTAAACCGCCAAGGCCTAAACTAGCCAGTAGGCTTGAAACGTTCAAATTTAAATTAGAAGCAATAAAGGTAATGCCTATGACAGTGACGAAAACTTTTAATGTTTTTCTAATAAGAGGAACAAGAACATCATCTACTTTATTGTCAGTTTTGCTGGCTTGGTAATGTAAATAGAGAGTGACGAAATCAACCAGTCTATAAGCACCCCAAACACCCGCAATGCCTGCGAGAACTTTAACGGCAACCAATAAAATAACCATTGCTTGTTCTGGCAGTGCAAGGAGGTTTAAACCAGCCCACCAAATAGCAGCCATGGCGAGCATCGCCAACGGCCTAAGCATATCTTCAGGTGCTTCTTTGAAGGCCGGCGTCTTAGTTTTTCTGCGGAAATTTAACACCATTAATTGCAGTGAGAAAGCGGCAACTTTGTCAGCGATAACGCCGAGCGCGATAGACAATAAAACCCCTAACCATTTCCAATTTTCAAGCAAGAAAGAGCGCGTTTTAAGGGTGTCGGGTAATTGCCGACGAAATTGAATATGCCAAGGAATAAACTGTGCGTTTTGATCCTCAACTTTTAGGGTTTTTTTAGACGCAAGTTGGTCAATAATGTTGGGGAGCGATGAAAGCGTTTCTTGGCTAAACAACCAACGATCATTGTATGACTTAACAATACTGATAGTGTCATTTTTGTATTGAGCAAAGACGTAGGGAGGGCCTGATTTATTATCTGGAATGTTCTCAAGCTTTACGATGCGGGTTTTATCAATGGCTTCAAGTAACATCCATGCTAGGTCACGGCCTTTTTCATCTCGAACCAGTGGGTTGATAGCTGATAAATCTAGTGTGCTGATGGCCTTATTAATTTTTTCTGGCTGACCACGTTTAATATCATTCATGCTGTGCAAGAATGTTGCAAAAGTATCCCTTGGCGAACTAAGGCCTAAGGCTTCTGCGCTGACCACCTGATGGTCATTGTCATGCTCTGTAGAGTCAGCGTTTTCTGCAAAGCAAAGGCTGGTGTTGAGAAGAAGTATAAGGGTCAGTAACGTATATTTCATGGTTAATAATGCTTATGAACGGTTAACGTATATGTTGTCGATTAGCCTTGTTGAACCCAGAAAAGCTGCTGCAAGAATAATAATTTCTTTATCGTTTTCAGTGGCGGGCCTAAGTTCGTTGCGCTGATAAATTTGTAGGTAGTCGGGTTTAAAACCAGCTTCGATTAAGTCTGTTATGGCATGACTTTCTAGGCTATTTAAATCATGGTTTCCTTCAATAATTTCTTGTTTAATGGTCTGTAAAAGTTGATGAAGACGAGGGGCTATTCGTCGCTCTTTTTCAGATAAGTAACCATTACGAGAACTCATGGCTAATCCATCAGGTTCTCTAACGATTGGTTTTCCGATAATCTTGATGGGGATATTTAAGTCATTTACCATACGACGAATAACGGCCAATTGCTGATAATCTTTCTCACCAAATATAGCAATGTCAGCACGGGTAATGTTAAACAATTTGGACACAATGGTGGTCACCCCATCAAAATGCCCGGGTCGTGAAGCGCCACATAAAACTTGGGTCATATTGGGAACGTGTACGTGGGTTGTTTGATCGCCACCTAACGGGTACATTTCATCAATGTTGGGTGCAAAAAGAATGCTTGTATTGAGCGCATCAAGCTTGTCGCAGTCATCTTGAAAGGTACGCGGGTAGCTATCTAAGTCTTCGTTGGCACCAAATTGTGTAGGGTTAACGAATAAGGTTACCACAACGATATCAGCGTGTTGTTGAGCAGTTTTAACCAACGCAAGGTGCCCTTCGTGTAAGTTCCCCATGGTGGGTACGACAGCAATTTTTTTATTTGCTTGCCGGTGTTTATAGAGGGCGTTTTGTAATTCTTTAATGGTTGCTACAACAAGCATAGTTAAAACGAGTGTTCTTCTGCAGGGAATGTTTTATTTTTTACAGCTTCAACATAGGCGTTAACGGCGGCTGAAACATTACCTGCCTCAAGCATAAAATCTTTACTAAAGTTGGGGCGTTTACCAGCAGTAATATCCAACATATCATAGCTGACCAAGACTTGCCCGTCGCACTCAACACCTGCGCCAATACCGATAATAGGGATACTAACAGAGGCGGTAATTCTTTTAGCTAAGGATGAAGGAATGCACTCAACAACAATTGCACTGGCACCGGCTTGTTCAAGACACTTAGCGTCTTCAATCATTATGTTTGCCTGTGTGTCATCCTTACCTTGGACGCGATACCCGCCTAATTGGTTGACCGACTGTGGTAATAACCCAAGGTGTCCGCAGACGGGAATGCCCTGATCGACAATATGTTGAACACTGTCGAGAATTTTTTGGCCACCTTCAAGCTTAACCATATTGGCGTAGCCTTGCTGCATTAAAATAGCTGCATTATCAACCGCTGTATGAGGATCGGGGTAACTCATAAACGGTAGGTCAGTGACCAACAGAGCGCGTTCTAAGCCGCGTGAAACAATTTTTGAGTGATAAGCCATTTCTTCTACTGTAACAGGAACGGTGCTTGACTGGCCCTGGACAACCATGCCGAGTGAGTCTCCAACCAGTACCATTTCAACGCCCGTTTTATCAAGAATATGCGCAAAACTGGCATCATAAGCGGTAAGGCTGACAATTTTTTCGCCACGTTTTTTCATGGTGAGTAAGTCGGTATTGGTGATTTTTTTATGGCTTGAATGTTGGCTCATGTCGATCTCAAAAAGGGGTTATAAAATGGGTAAGGGGTTTAAATAGTGGCGACCTGCGCGTGTAGAGCAGATGTGTTTTAGCAGTTGCTCGTAGTCCTCATCGTTATCAACAGGGTTGATGTCGCTTGCGTTGACGATAAGTAAGGGCCCTGAATCATAATGATGGAAAAATTCAGTGTAAGCATTGGAGAGTTTTTGTAGGTACTCTCCGCTGATATTCTTTTCGTGCTTAATGCCGCGTTTTCTTATTCTAGATTGTAAAGTATTAACGGGGGCTTGTAAGTAGACGACCAAGTCGGCTTTTGTTGTTTGTATGGCAAGTGATTGATACATTTGATCATATAATTTGTACTCTTCATCCGTTAGGGTGAGCTTCGCAAATAAACGATCTTTTTCGAGCATAAAATCAGCCACAACACCTGTTGAGAAAAGCTCATTTTGGCTTAATTCGTTCCATTGTTTTGCTCGTTCCGTTAAAAAATGCAGTTGAACGGGTAATGCGGATTGGTTGGTGTGCGTATAGAAATGTTCTAAAAAGGGGTTTTCATCGGCTTTTTCCAGCGCGAGGTCGCACGAAAAACTTGCTGCAAGTTTTTTCGCTAAGCTGCTTTTGCCGACGCCAATAGGGCCTTCAACAGCAATGAACTTGGGTGGGTGAGCGGTTTCTAAAGTGTGATTATCCAAGGTTTAATGCTTTCTATGAGAGAGGAGAGAACTTTGCACGATACGACGATATGTTTCAAGCCATCATCGGTTAAATTTTGGCTGAATCGAGACGTGTGGGTGCGCTGTCATTCAACTTGTCTATTAAGGTTTGAACAGGGCCTAAGGTAGGGATGTTGAGATCTTTGTTTAGTTCAATTAATGGGTATAAAACAAAAGCTCTAGAAGCGATCCCAGGGTGAGGGAGTGTCAGTTCTGGGTCTTGAGAAACCAGTGCATCATAAAGCAATATATCTAAATCTAATGTTCTTGCGCCCCAACGCCCCGAGTCCCGTGTTCTACCGTGTTGATTTTCGATGGCTTGTAATGAATTTAATAGCTCATAGGGCGTAAGCGAGGTACTGATTTTAGCCACAGCATTAGTGTAGTCAGGCTGATCTTGAGGCCCCATCGGGGGCGTTTGGTACAAGCTGGAGACCAACTCAAGCGAGCAGTTTTTTAGTTGCTTAATGCGCTCAATAGCCGTTAGTACTTGCTGCGTAGGGTTTGATAAATTGCTACCCAATCCAATATAGGCGGAAACAGAGTGTTGCACGTTAAAGCTCAGTGTTGTTTGGTTTAGGGGGCTTCTTGCGTGATTTTCTTTTATGTTTGAACTGATTGGGCCGTGTCATTAGCTTTTGTTCAGTAGGGTCTAGTGTTTGGATATGAGTCCACCAATCGGCAATTTTTTCATCCACCTCTCCGTACTGCGCCCTTAATAGCATAAAATCATAAGCCGCACGAAAGCGCGGATGTTCTAAAAAGCGCAAACATCGCACGCCAATTTGCTTATGAAAGCGTGGTTGCAAAGCCCAAACCTCACGCATGGGTGTGGTCATCCGCTTTGGGATAGCTAGTCGGCTAACCTGGTGTGCAATGACTTCATTGGCTGCTGCATGAATGGCCTGCGTATCATTACTGAATGATGACCTGTTTTGTTCAATAAGCCGGCGGACAGGTTCCCAGAGCAAGGTGGCCAATAAAAAATAAGGGGTGACGTGTTGCTGATTCTTTAAGCGGGTTTCTGTGTTGCTCATGGCTTGTTTAAGAAGCCCAAGTGGTTTATCAGAAGTAGCTTTTTTAAGACATAAGTCGGTCTGCGGGAAAAGCGCTTCAAATAGACCATATTGACGGAGTGCGTCGAAAATTTGATTTGCGTCTGTATTGAGGAAAAGTTTGAGTGTTTCATCATACAAACGAGCAGAAGGAATATCTTTTAGCAACGGTGCCATTTCGAGCATAGGTGCGGCGGTGTCGTTTTCTATTTGAAAGTTTAACTTTGCTTGAAACCGAACAGCGCGAAGGAGCCTTACCGGGTCTTCTTTAAAGCGGGTGACAGGGTCGCCCATTAGCCGTAAGACTCTATTTTGATGGTCTTTAATGCCGCCAACGTAATCAATAACGGTCTTTTTCTTAGGGTCTAAATACAGCGCGTTAACGGTAAAATCACGGCGCCAAGCATCTTCTTCTAAGGTTCCATAAACATTATCACGCAATAGGCGGCCATCTCGATGAGCATGGCTGTCATTTTTATCGTGTTTAACGTGAGGCCCGCGAAAAGTCGCTACTTCAATAATATGGCGACCAAAATGAATATGTGCGAGCCGAAAACGGCGGCCAATTAATCGGCAGTTTTTGAATAGCGCTTGGACTTCTTCAGGTTCGGCATTGGTGGAAACATCGAAGTCTTTAGGGTGTAGTCCTAATAATAAGTCGCGAACACAACCGCCAACTAAATAAGCTTCAAAGCCTGCTTTAACCAAGCGGTCAGTAATTGAAACAGCGTGGCGGTCAAGTTTATCGGCAGATAAACCGAGTTCGTGTAATGTGTAAGTGGTTGGTTTATGTTGAGTTAACAAATTAGTTTTTAATGTAGTCAGTAGTCAATGATTAGGTTCTTGATGAACAATTGTATTGTAACGTATATTAGCAATAGGGTTGTTTTGCGTTATTTTTGCCATTTCTAAGCGTTTTGGACGTGCTAAAGAATGCCTGTATAACGGGTATGTGTTTTTATAAGTCCGGGTCGATGAGCTGTTTAAACTCCTTAGGCATGGCGCTTATTTTTTTCTTATGGTAATCCATAAACAGTAAGCCTGTCTTCGCAGTGGCAATAATGGTTTCCCCGTTATTCTTACTGACTTGATAGAGCATATTGAAGCCGCAACGGCTTGGGTCTTCTATGGCAATGTTGATGTTTAGCTGGTCAGGGTGAAAAGCTTCAGCTTGGTAGCAGATAGATAAATCGGCCATGATGATGCCCAAGCCAGCAATGTTTGACTCTTGCATGCCAACGTGGATAAAAAATTGGGCGCGAGCTTCATGCAGCATTGAAATGAGCTTGTCGTGTGCTAGATGCTGGCCGTAATTAATATCGCCGATGCGAACAGGTAACGTACAACTGAATAAGGTGTGTTCTGGGTACGTGATAGATAATCTGGTCATGTCGCCCTCAATATTGATTGGTGATTCACATTATAGAGGAGCATTATGTAATGCTATATTGTATTTTTCTAAATGGGCCAAGAATGTGAATAAATTATTATCTTCTGCATGGGTTTTATTGATCTTAATAGTGATTATTTGGGGGGTAAATTGGCCGATTATAAAAATTGGTTTAAGGTCGATAGATCCCCTTTGGTTCGCGGCTGCACGATTGGGTATAGCGCTGGTTACTATTTCGGTTTTACTTTTATTCTTGGGACGTTTAAAACGGCCGCATCGGCAGGATGTTCCTATTGTTTTAGGTGTCGGGGTGATGCAGTTTGCTGTCTTTGTAACCTTAATAAATATGGGCTTAACTGAGGTGAATGCTGGAAGGGCCGCGTTACTGGCTTATACCACGCCATTGTGGGTGACGCCTGGCGCCTATTTTGTTTTAAAAGAACCGGTCTCGCGAATAAAGTTGGTCGGGGCAGCTGTTGGAATTTGCGGTCTATTAATTCTGTTTAACCCATTAGGTTTTGATTGGAATGATGCCTCGGTGGTTAAGGGCAATATATTATTGTTAGTGGCGGCGATGGTTTGGGCAATATCTATTTTGCATATTAGACAACATAAATGGAAAGGCAGTGTGCTGGAGTTAACGCCCTGGCAAATTATGGTGGCTTTACTGATCGTGGTGCCCTACGCTTGGTTTTCTAATACACAAGCTGTTGTTTGGAGTGCTGAGTTGGTGCTTATTTTGTTATATAACGGCATGCTGGCGACGGCGCTGGCTCAATGGGCATCCATAAGGGCAACGCAAATTTTACCGGCGATGACTGTTTCGCTAGGCTTGCTAATGGTGCCATTAATGGGGATATTATCGTCAACCATATGGCTTGGTGAGCCGTTTACCATGACTTTAGGGCTAGGAGCGGCGCTTATTGTCGGGGGGTTGCTGTTGCAAATTAATTTTAGGAAGCAGCGATAAACTTAACGCTGCGGGGTTTTGGTTACTGATGAGCTGATGGTGTGTGCTTCAATAAACACGCGTTTAACAGGCGGATATTTTTGTTTGATCTGCAAATCCATGTTGGCAATGGTTTGTTCTAGTTGGCCAGTTGATAGGTCGTCTTTAAAGTTGACGTTTAGCGTCGCTATAATGAAGTCTGGCCCCATATGCATGGTGAGTAATTCATGAATCGACTCAACAGTGTCATAATGACTAACAATACGTCGAATATCACTGACTAACTCTGGATTAGCACTTTCACCGATCAATAAACTTTTAGTTTCGTAAGCAAGCCAAATGGCAGTTCCTGCTAGAATTAAGCCAATAATGACAGAGGCGATACCATCGAATAATGGGTTGCCAGTGTAATAAGAGGCAGCTATGCCTAGAAAGGCAATCAACAGGCCGAGCATGGCAGCAGAGTCTTCAAATAATACAACAAACATAGACGGGTCTTTGCCACGCTGTACGGCTTCAAGGTATCCCCATTTGCCCTTGCTGCGAGTGAATTCATTTAAGGCAAAAAACCATGCGACACCTTCAAAAACGAAGGCTAGGCCTAAGACCCAAAAGCTTAGCGTTGGGTCGCCCATTGGTGTGGGGGCAATAATATGGTGAATACCTTCATATATAGAAACACCCGCGCCAACCGCAAAAATAAGGATGGCGACGACAAAGCTCCAAAAATATATTTCTTTGCCGTAACCGAAAGGGAATTGTTTGTCAGCAGGTTGTTTGGCCTTTTTTAAACCGTGTAACAGTAGCACTTGGTTGCCCGTGTCGACCAGCGAATGAATACCTTCAGAGAGCATAGCAGAGCTACCCGAGTAGAAAGCAGCAATAAATTTAGTAATGGAGATGAGGCTGTTGCCAATGAGCGCCGCGTAGATAACTTTCTTAGAAGATGAGGACATGGGCCAAATAAGGTGATAATAATGCAGCAAGTGTCACCATATTTTGTTTGCTTGTAAAGCCTTATGCAATTTGCAAGGACAGCAATAAAAGCGCTATTGGGTATAAGGAGAATAAAACAGAAAGAAAACTGCGTAAATAATCGTAACGGCGGTATCTTCTAGCATTTATGTGCTGCTGGCGATGAGATGGCTAAAAACAGGTTATGATATAAGGGGTCGGCATCAGTCGGTAGTCAACGAATAAATCCATTTGGTTTATGTTGATCAATTGTGTGGGATGATCAGTAGGATGTCTGGGGTTGTTGGGTGTAACTAAATTTTTGATGCGATATGGAAAATATAAAACAGTGGTTTAATCGAGTGCTGACAAATCCCGAAGCTTTGGCTTTGTTAGGAACTTTATTATTTGGGTTGTTAGCCATTCTCTGGGTGGGTGAATTGTTATCACCAGTGTTGGCCAGTATAGTGATAGCTTACCTACTGGAAGGGGTTGTTGCTAAATTCCAATTTTTGGGCTTGTCCAGAAAGCTAGCGGTTATCAGTTCGTTTAGCTTATTTATGGCGCTGTTGTCTTATATGATATTTGGGCTGATTCCTTTGTTATCCATACAAACAGTTCAATTGGCTCAACAGTTACCCAATATGTTAAATCAGGGGGTTCACTTATTTACGGCCTTGCCTGAAAAGTACCCAAACTTTATTACCGAAGCTCAGGTTAAATTAATTTTTGATCAAGTCAGTACAGAAGCGGTTAAATACGGGCAAAATTTATTGTCGTTTTCAGCCGCCTCGGTCTTAAATGTTGTGGCGTTAATTGTTTATCTGCTTTTAGTGCCGATGATGGTGTTCTTTTTCTTAATGGACAAGGCAGAAATTTCACAATGGTTTGCCAGCTTTTTGCCCACCAATCGACGTTTAACAATAGAAGTTTGGTCAACAGTGAATGAGCAAATTGCTAATTATGTTAGAGGCAAGGTTTGGGAAATTTTAATTGTTTGGGCGGTCTGTTTTATCGCGTTTAATTTAGTGGGCTTGCACTATGCAATGCTTCTAAGCTTTTTAGTCGGGTTATCTGTATTGGTGCCGTATGTCGGTGCTACCGTCGTGACGATCCCTGTGGTGCTAGTTGCGTATGTTCAATGGAAATGGGGAAATGAATTTATTTACCTGACAAGTATTTTTCTAATTATTCAAGCGCTAGACGGCTATGTTCTTGTGCCGCTGTTATTCTCCGAGGTTGTTAACCTTCACCCTGTTGCCATTATTGTGGCCATTTTATTTTTTGGTGGAATATGGGGCTTTTGGGGCGTTTTCTTTGCAATTCCGTTGGCTACATTAGTTCAAGCAGTTTTAGTGGCGTGGCCCACTCGTTATAATGTGCTTGATAGCCCAATCAAATAATTTAATTTTAAAAAGGATCCTCATGAAATTGCTCCAACTTACTTTTTGCACATTATTATTTGCTGCCACAACGGTGCATGCATTTGAATTATCAGATATTTCTGACCGTCTTTTTGAAGATAATGCGACAGGAATAGAGGGTCAATTAAAGGATGCTGCGTTTGAATTTAAAGTAGATTCGGCATTATTACGTAATAAAACTTTGCGTGAAGGAGCGCATATTGTTGTGTCACGTAATCGAAATTCGGTATTAATTGCCGGTCAAGCAGCGACAGAAGAAATAAAAAATAAGGTGTTGAGCGTGGTGTTGTCCGAGGCACATTTACAATGGACACAAGGCGATGTTAACCATGTGGAACCTTCGAATGCCCAAGTATGTGGCGAGAAAGCATCTAAAATGGCCGCGAACGATCGTCGTCGTTTTAATTTAAAAATGGCAGAAGAGTGTAGTACGGTGAATCGTTTCTATAATGAGGTGAGGGTGTCCACGCCAATTAGCGAAGTGGCTCGAAGTGACGATGATCTACTTCGCGCCAGCATTGTTAATAAGCTTTTGCATGCATCGATTATTGATAAAGCAGAAACAATTAAAGTGGTGGTGTCCGATGGCTATGTATACCTATTAGGTGACCAGTTAAGTCAATCAACCGCGCAGCAAGCAACGCGGTTTGTGAATGACATGGCTGGAGTAGAAAAAGTCGTTCCGTTGTTTCGGTTTTAAGTATTTAAAGCCTTTACAGCGGCTAAGACCTCGGTGACATGTTCTTTGACTTTAACTTTACGCCACTCGTGGGTGAGTACGCCGTCGGCATTAATGATGAACGTGCTGCGTTCGATACCCATGTGCTCTTTGCCGTATAATTTTTTTAGCTTAATTACGTCAAATAATTTGCATAAAGACTCATCAGGGTCGCTGATCAACTCGAATGGAAAATTGTGTTTTGTTTTAAAGCCGGTATGAACGCGAACGGAATCGCGTGAAACACCAAAAATTTCGGTGTTGGCCGCTTGAAACTCTTCGTAGTGATCACGAAAATCTTGCCCTTCTTGTGTGCAGCCAGGTGTGTTGTCTTTAGGGTAAAAATAAATGACGATGTTTTTACCTGCCAAGCTGCTCAACGTTAATGATTCGTCAGCTGTTGTGGTGCAAGAAAATTCAGGAACGGTTTGATTAAGTGTTACGGTGTCCATGATTAATAACCTTATAAAAATTTATTGAAATTGGAAGTATTTTAGCAGACTGTTTTTTAGTTGTAGCATTGATGTATGTATAATATCCTGCTGATCGAGACTATCTTAAAGAAAGGTCTTTAAGATAGTCGTTAAATTTCCGTTTAAATTGGATTCAACTATGTTTCAAGGCAGTATTGTTGCACTCGTCACCCCCATGCATGCAGATGGGTCGCTTGACGAAGAGAGTTTAAATAAATTGGTTGAATTTCACATCGAACAGGGTAGCGATGCCCTTGTGGCGATGGGTACAACCGGTGAATCAGCGACCTTGAATGAAAAAGAGCATTGTCACTTTATTCGTCAGGTTGTCCGTATTGCAGCCGGTCGTATTCCTGTTATTGCTGGCACCGGTGCAAATTCAACAACCGAAGCGATCGACTTGACACGTTGCGCCGCGCAGGCAGGGGCGGACGCCTGTTTATTAGTAACGCCTTATTATAATAAGCCAACACAAGAGGGCTTGGTGTTGCATTTTAAAGCGATTGCAGAAGCAGTAGATATTCCACAAATTTTATATAATGTACCGGGCAGAACTGCCTGTGATATGTTGCCTGAAACGGTGGCTAAATTAAAAAATATCCCCAATATAATAGGGGTTAAGGACGCTACGGGTGACATGGCCATTGGGCAAGCATTAATTGATTTAAGTGATGAAAATTTTGCAGTTTATTCTGGCGACGATGCGACCTCATGTGAGTTAATTTTAATGGGCGCAAAGGGTTCTATTACAGTTACAGGTAATGTCGCACCAGCAAAAAACCACCAAATGTGTATGAAAGCATTAGCCGGTGATGCCGAGGCTGCAAAAGCAATAGATGCCACGCTTCAACCCTTACATCGTGATTTATTTGTTCAGTCGAGCCCGATCCCAGTGAAGTGGGCTGTGAGTGAAATGGGCCTTATCAAAAAAGGTATCCGTTTGCCGATGACTTGGTTAAGTCCAGAATGTGAAGAGGTTGTTAAAAAAGCGATGCTGGCTGCTCAATAAACGTATTAAAAATTAAAATAATGAAGATAAACGTAATGGTTAAATTGATTTTAATAGCAATGTTAATGGCTGTTTTAAGTGCATGCGGCATGATGCCTTCAGTCGATGAAGTGTTTGTTGATCAACGAGAAGCGTATAAGCGAGCGCACGAACTGCCTTCGCTTGAAGTGCCGCCTGACTTATCGGGCAGCGTGATTAAGGATGAATATGATGGTGGTGTAAACAATAATAATGTTAGTCCCTCAGCGTATAGCAATGTTGTTCAAACAACGCCGCTAAACGAGAGTCAACCCAGCGCTGAATTAATACAAGATGGGGTGGATAGTCATTTACTTGTGCGCGATAGTTTACGAAATGCTTGGCGTAAAACGATCTCTGCGTTAGAAGAGAAAAACTACGACATAGAAGACAAGAATCGCCAAACGAGTTTGGTCTATTTGAATATTGCAAAAAATAGTGGTTCGAGCAGTATGTTGTCTAGTCTTTCTTTTTGGAAGAAAGCAGAGACTGATGTGTATGTGGTTGAGTTACAACGAGCCGAAAATGGCATCACAGTGCGTGTTTTAGATGAAGAAAAAAATCGTATTGATAACGCTACCTCTCAAACACTATTGACTGATTTATTAGCCCAGTTAGCACCGTGAGGTTTGCCTCCCTAGGCAGCGGCAGCCGAGGGAATTCAACGCTCGTCCAGTTTGACGAGACCTTGTTGATGATTGATAACGGGTTTTCTATCAAGGAAACTGATAAAAGGATGCAACGCTTAGGCGTTGCTGGTAGTGATGTTAGCGCTATTCTTGTAACGCATGAACACGGCGATCACGTGGGTGGTGTTGCTCGATACGCTCGTCGTTACAATATCCCTGTTTGGGCCAGTTATGGCACCGCGGCGATGATGAAAAATTTTGACTCAGTACAGTGCTTTAATAGTCATAAACCCTTTGAATTAGGGGATATTTCAGTCGAACCTATTTTAGTGCCGCACGATGCACGCGAGCCGACACAATTTGTTTTTAAATCGAATCATTTGAAACTCGGTGTTATGACCGATACGGGGTCGATAACCCAGCATATGGTTGATGTGTTGAATGACTGCGACGCCTTGATACTTGAATGTAATTATGACCGAGAGATGCTGTTGAATGGTGTCTACCCAGAGTCGCTAAAACAACGGGTGATGGGTGATTGGGGGCATTTGGATAATCAACAAGCGATTGAATTATTACAGCACCTGAATACAGCGACATTACAACATTTAGTACTGGCTCACGTCAGTGAAAAGAACAATAGCCATGATCTCGTTTTAGATAGCGTGAGCAAGGCGATACAATGCGACCGAGCTTGGTTAGAAGTGATTGATCAAGAGATGGGTATGGCTTGGCGCAACCTAACAACAAACATTAAAAGTAACGAGACTCTACATGCTTGAACTTATTGGCAGCACAGCACTATCTGCTTTTCGTAAACAACGACTCTTAACAAAAATCAGACAATCTGTTCCACACATCACTGATATTAGTGCGGAATTTATTCATTTTGTTGATATTGAACAGACACTATCGAATAGTGAGCTAGAAACGTTAACGCGTGTTTTAACATACGGACCCAAGAGTGACGGGGTTGAACACGTGGGTGAACGTTTATTAGTTGTGCCACGCGCGAATACGTTATCACCATGGTCTAGTAAGGCCACCGATATTGCACAACATTGTGGATTGGATCAAGTCAAGAGACTTGAGCGAGGTGTTGCGTATTATGTGCAAGGTGACCTTAACGAGCAGCAACTCGCTCAAGTCGCTGAGCAACTTCATGACAGGATGACAGAGCGGGTTTTAAAACAAGGGGAGCGGGCAGATGATATGTTTGCTCATGCAGAACCCGGCACCTTGGCATCGGTTGATATCTTGTCAGAAGGTAAGCAGGCCTTAGTAGCGGCTAACAAAACAATGGGGTTGGCTTTATCAAGCGATGAAATTGATTATTTGGTTGACAATTTCACGGCCCTAGGTCGAAACCCTAATGACATTGAATTGATGATGTTTGCTCAGGCAAACTCGGAGCACTGTCGACATAAAATTTTCAATGCAGATTGGACGATAGATGGTGATGAACAAGAAGAAACCTTGTTCGGTATGATAAAAAATACGGCCAAGCACAGCCCAAAAGGCATTATTTCTAAATACAGCGATAATGCTGCAGTAGCAGAGGGTAGTGACGCAGATGTGATGATTCGTGACCCTGAAAGTCGTTCATATCAGTTTGTTGAAGAGCATGTGCCGTATCTCATGAAAGTAGAAACGCATAATCACCCAACAGCCATTTCGCCTTACCCTGGTGCGGCAACAGGTTCTGGCGGTGAAATTCGTGACGAAGGGGCGACTGGGCGAGGCTCACGCACTAAAGCGGGTCTAACGGGTTTTACCGTATCACACCTAAATATTCCTGAGTTTTCACAACCATGGGAGCAAAGCATTGGCAAGCCAGAGAGGATTGCTTCAGCGCTTGATATTATGTTGGAAGGCCCACTCGGCGGGGCGGCGTTTAATAATGAATTTGGACGTCCAAATTTAACCGGTTATTTCCGTACCTTTGAACAAAATGTGCCAAATGAAAACAGCCTAAAAGCGCGTGGTTATCACAAACCAATTATGCTTGCAGGTGGTGTTGGTTCAGTCCGTCCGATGCATGCTTTAAAGCAAAAAATAGAACCGGGCTCACCGATTATAGTATTGGGTGGTCCATCGATGTTGATTGGTTTGGGAGGCGGTGCGGCGTCATCACAAACCTCCAGCGAAGGTTCTGAGGCCTTAGACTTTGCATCCGTGCAACGAGAAAACCCAGAAATGCAGCGCCGTTGCCAAGAGGTGATAGAAGCGTGTAATGCGATGGGCGAAAAAACCCCCATTATTTCTATTCATGATGTAGGTGCGGGCGGTTTATCTAACGCGGTACCAGAAATCATTCATGATTGTGATTTGGGTGGTCGCTTTGAATTGCGTGATATCTTATGTGCAGATAGCAGTTTATCGCCGATGCAAATTTGGTGTAATGAATCACAAGAACGTTATGTTATTGCGCTAAAGGCAGATCGGTTAGAAGAATTTAAAGCATTATGTGCACGAGAACGTTGTTTGTACGCGCACATTGGTGAAGCAACTCAAGAAGAGCAATTAGTTCTTAATGATCGCTTGTTTAATAACCGAGCAATTGATTTGCCGATGTCATTATTATTTGGCAAACCGCCCAAAATGGAACGCTCGGTTGAGCATATTCAATGTAATGTGCCGGCTTATGATGCAAGCACAATTGACCTAAAAACGGCGGCATATCAAGTTTTACGCTTTCCGGCGGTTGCTGATAAATCATTCCTTATTCATATTGGAGACCGTTCAGTAACGGGGCTGGTTGCGCGTGATCAAATGGTCGGGCCGTGGCAAATTCCAGTGGCTGATGTGGCGGTCACAACGAGTGGATTTAATCATTACACGGGCGAAGCTATGGCGTTAGGCGAACGAACTCCGTTGGCCGTTATCGATGGGCCTGCATCGGGGCGCATGGCCATTGGTGAAGCCTTAACTAACCTTGCAGCCTCAAATATTCGTGGTTTAGATGAAGTTTGTTTGTCAGCCAATTGGATGGCTGCTTGTGGTGAAGCAGGTGAAGATGCAGCATTATTTGATACGGTAAAAAGCGTTGGTATGGAACTGTGCCCAGCCTTGGGTTTAGCCATTCCAGTGGGTAAAGATTCAATGTCGATGAAAATGGCATGGAAAGAAGATGCGGCAGAAAAAGTCGTCAGCTCACCACTATCGTTAATTATTACGGCTTTTTCACCAGTAAACGATGTACGTAAAACACTGACCCCTGAGTTAAAAACAGATATTGATAACAGTTTAATTTTGATTGATTTGGGTGCAGGTAAAAACCGTATGGGTGGCTCGGTGTTAGCGCAAACCCAGCAGATGATGGGTGAATCGGTGCCCGATTTAGATGATGCTAAAGCATTTAAAGCCTTCTTCAATACGGTTCAGCAACTTAATGAAAAGGGTCAGCTGATGGCCTACCATGATCGTTCGGATGGTGGTGTATGGGCAACCTTATGTGAAATGACATTTGCTGGTCGCTGTGGGGTTATTATTGATATTGAAGGCGATCTACTTAGCAGCCTGTTTAATGAAGAGCTTGGCGCTGTTATTCAAGTATCCAAAACAGATGAAGCTTCAGTAATAGACGCCTTTAATAAACAAGGATTGGCAGATTGCGTCAGTGTTATTGGTACGGCGTATACGTTTCAACGTATCATTGTTACGCAAAACGGGGAGACCGTTTTTGAAGAGTCGCGGGCGAAGTTGCAACAGGCATGGTCAGAAACATCCTATAAACTTCAGGCATTAAGGGATAACCCAAGCTGTGCTCAACAAGAGTTTGAGCGAATTACCAATAATGCGGATAAGGGCTTATTTAGTGAATTAAGTTTTGATCCAAGAGAAAACATCGTTGCCGAGTTAACAGCAACTAAGGCTCGACCAAAAGTGGCTATACTACGAGAACAAGGCGTGAATGGTCATGTTGAAATGGCGGCTGCCTTTGATAAAGCTGGTTTTGAATCTGTTGATGTTCACATGAGTGAATTGATTTTGGGTCAACGTGACCTTGCAGAGTTTGTAGGGTTGGCAGCGTGTGGTGGGTTTTCTTATGGTGATGTTTTAGGTGCTGGTGAAGGCTGGGCTAAATCTATTTTATTTAACGAGCATGCACGTCAAACCTTCAGTGACTTCTTTAACCGTAGCGATACGTTTGGCTTAGGTGTGTGTAATGGCTGTCAAATGTTGTCGAATTTGCGTGAATTGATTCCTGGTGCGCAAGCATGGCCACATTTTGTTAGAAATGAGTCTGAGCAATTTGAAGCGCGAGTAGCGATGGTAGAAATTCAACCATCACCTTCTGTTTTATTATCGGGTATGGAAGGTTCACAAGTGCCTGTAGCCGTGGCGCATGGTGAAGGTCGGGTAGAATATACTAAGGCTGATGAGCAAGGCCATGTGGCGTTGCGTTACATTGATCATGATGGTGACGTGACAGAGCAGTTTCCCTTTAACCCAAATGGGTCAGTGCAAGGCATTACCGGGCTAACAACAGATGATGGCCGTTTTACAATTATGATGCCGCATCCAGAACGTTGCTTTAGAACGGTACAAAATAGCTGGTCACCAGAAGAGTGGGGTGAGGATGGCGCGTGGTTAAGAATGTTTAGAAATGCGAGAAAGTGGGTAGGGTAAAAACCGCTTTAAACGCTCATAATTCATTCATTCGCCGTTGATGTTCTTCTGCAGTTATTTCACCTTCAGCTAGCCGCTTGTCGAGTGATTTAATCATCACATCACGTGGGGCGGGGCTTTTTTTGCCTTTCTTGCTGGCCCATTGAATAGCTAAAAATATACCGCCAATGGCGCTACCCCAAAAGGCCAGCATAGCCCATAAGCCAAAGTCGTCAGCATTCATTGTTAGTCAGTTTCATTATTAATGGGTTTAGGGGCGAGTGATAGTTAGCTGATAAAAGGGCTAAGCGTTTGATGCTCAGAGAATGCTGTATAACATAACGTTTAATTGCGGTTTCAGTTTTAAAGTTTTCTTTTGTTTGCGCTGTTTCAACATAGCGTAAGGAGTATAAAACGATGTGTTTAATCATAGCGACGTAGAGTAATGAAGTGAGTTGCTTATTTGGCAATAACAACTTGATTTTTACCATTTTCTTTAGCTTGATACATAGCCTTGTCTGCTCGTTTAATAAAACTGTTAGCGCCCTCTTTTGTTAGGTAGGTAGCAACGCCTGCACTTACCGTGATGTTAACGGTTTTGCCTTCGTCAGTTACAAAGTTTTTCTGTGCTAGCTGGGTGCGAATTTTTTTAACGGCAATCGCTGCTTTATTTGCAATAACAAAGGGGAATAAAATAACAAACTCCTCACCACCATAACGAAAGGCTACATCGACGTGACGAATGTTTTCTTTGATGATGTCTGCAAAGCCTGTTAGCACAGTATTGCCAAACTGGTGACCATAGGTATCATTAACCTGTTTGAAGTCGTCTAAATCTAACATGCAGATGGATAAAACCTGTCGATACCTATCGCAACGACTGACCTCGCTGTTAAATTCTGAAAAGAAATGTCGTGCGTTATACAGTTGAGTTAAATCGTCCAGCGTGCTGAGTTCTCGGTATTTTTGTTGGTTATCGAAAAGTCTTTTTTCACTGTGTTTTTGCTCACTAATATTAATCAGTGTTTCAACGGCTCCAATAATATCGTGGTTGGCATTTAATATGGGCGCCGCAGAAAAAAGTAACCATTCACCGGAGCCTATGGTTGGAAAAAAATCTTCAGCTTCAAAAGCATTGTCTAACACGTTAGACCGATGATATTTATTGGTATAGAAACGCTCAACGGACTCATCCTTTGCGCCTTCAATAATAAGGTCTGACAATGTTGGCCGAGGGTTTGGGTAAAACGGTTTCCATTGTTTTTTAGTGCCAATCATATCGACAGCTAGAAAGCCGGTGGCTTTCTCAAGTGCTTTATTCCAGTGTGTTATTTCGTGCTGGGTGTTAATGGCAAAAGTGGGAATAGTAATACTATCGAGCAGATGGAACGTAAATAAGTTCTCATGGCTCGTTGTTAAGCCTTTGTCAGGATGAGTACTCATTATTCATGGTAGTAAACATATATGCTGATTATGCGCTGATTGACTGAAGAATCAAGAGAAATGAATTTTTTATAATGCGTGACAGTGTTTAAATTTTTTGCCACTTTGACACCAACATAGATCATTTCTTTTTAGCTTAAGGTTGGTGCGGTAAATGTTGGGCTCTCCATCAAGGTAATACCACTGGTCTTGTTCTCTAATAAATCGTGACTTTTCGCGTAACTCAAAAAATTCATTGTTTTCGTTAAAAAAAGCAGAAAATTCAACTTGGCCCGTTTGGTGTTGCTTATCACCGTGTTTTACTTGATGGATGATTAACTTAATCCAATGGCTTGTTTCTTGGCTGTTTTGTAAGCTTGTTAATTCATTGGCTTCGCGTTGGCTTGGATGATGCGTATTGACTAAATATGGGTGTTCGTTGAAATAGAAAGCAGTAAACCTTGAACGCATCAATTGTTCAGCTGTTTCAGGCATTAATGATGCGGTTATAAAAAGTGCGCAGCACTGTGAGTACAATCGACCCGAACCGCAAGGGCATAAAGAATTATTCATAATCGATGCTAGTAATCATGTAGGTTATTTTGCCAGCAGGTGTGGTAACGGTCACTTCATCATCGAGTTGTTTCTTGAATAAAGCCTTGGCAACTGGGGAGTCCATACTGATGTAGTGGGGTTGGTGATCCAGTTCGTCTGGGCCTACAATGCGATAAGTTTTTTCTTCGCCATCAAGGTCTTCTAGGGTAACAATACTGGAAAAAAATACGCTGTCTAAGTTGCTTGGTTTTTCATGAATAACGTTAAGAATGGGCAGGCGTTTTTGTAAATATCGGATACGTCGGTCGATTTCACGCAGTTCTTTTTTGCGGTAAATATATTCAGCATTTTCAGAGCGATCACCCTCGGCGGCTGCGGCTGATAAAGCTGCGACAACGCTGCGACGCTTTAGCCACAAATCCTTTTCTTCGGCTTGTAAGCGTTCAAAGCCTTTTTTGGTAATATAGGCAGATTTCGGTGGTGAAGGAGGTCGATAACGACTCATATATTAGTGTAAGCTAGTTAGTTTTTGAATTAGATTATAAGGCAAAATATGTTGCAGATATCAACCCGTGAGGGCGAACGCCCTGAAACGACTAATACTAATCCGCATGAGCAATTAACGCAAAACCCAAGTGTTGAATGCCATCAATTATTTAAAGAGAAATTATTTCATTTTGATAAGGTGAGTCGTCGTCCGAGTATTATTTCTGTGCCCGGTGCTGAAGCGCTATGGCTAGAAGAAGGTGAGCCATGTAATTGTACGAATGGGTTTATGATCGAGCGAGAATTTGCACATATTCATCCGGCGTATGATGGTAGTCTACATATGGCGCTATCCGAAGAAGATTTTAAAACAGTGATTGATAAACAATGGGGTGAACGACACCCATTAGCAGGTAAGGGGCCTATTCCAGAAACCATAGCGCTCGTTTATGCGCCAAGAGATATAGAAGAAATAGATACCGTCATGAAGATCGTAAATGCGTCATTGAAGAACGCTAAAACAACAAAGGGGACAGCATTATGAATCAAAAACCATTAGATATGAGCGCTATTATCGAAGAAAACCCGCTAGGTAAATTTCAGCAATTAGTGATGCTTTTTTGTGCCTTGATCATTATTTTTGATGGTTTTGACGTGTTAGCCATCGCGTTTGCTGCGCCAGACCTTAGTAAGGCGTTAGAGATAGCTAACAGCGACTTGGGTTATGTCTTTGCGGCAGGGTTGTTCGGTATGATGTTGGGGGCATTAATATTAGGCCCGGTTGGCGATAAGTTTGGCCGTCGTAATGCGGTTATTTCCAGCGTTTGTATGTTTGGTTTGTGTACCTTGTTGACGGGTTTTATAGAAACCTATAACGAACTTGTATTGTTGCGTTTCCTCACCGGTCTTGGACTTGGTGGTGCTTTGCCAAATGCTATGGCATTGATGACTGAATATGTATCAACACGGTATAGAAACATTGCCATAGCAGTGATATTTCTGGGCATGCCGATTGGTGGTATAAGCGGCGGAATAATTGCTTCAGAAATTATTCCGGCTTATGGTTGGGCGTCATTGTTCTACGTAGGTGGAGTTTTGCCCCTGCTATTGGTTCCCGTGTTAATTCTATATTTACCTGAGTCACCTCGGTTTTTAGTGGAGCATGATAACGATAATGATAAGTTGCTTTGTAAGATTGCCCAAAAAATAGAGAGTAGGCGAGAGGTTCCATCTAACAGCGTGTTTTATCATCACCCAGTGGAAAAGCACTTTCCTGTTAAGGCGTTATTTATGGAAAGAAGGCAGGCAGACACCTTGTTAATATGGGTGGTCTTTTTCTTTAATTTACTGGTGGCTTATTTCCTATATAGCTGGATTCCAACGCTACTGGTTGAGGCGGGCTATCAGCTAAGTGAAGCTACAAAAACAGTCATTGTTTTAAATATTGGCGGTGCCATCTCGCCTTTTATTTTAGCTAAATTTATATCTTACTGGGGCACTAAGAGGGTCTTGGTGGTTTGTTTTGTATTGGCTGGGTTCAGTATGATGGCTGTAGGCCAATTTGGTTCATCGATTAATATGGTGATGATTTTGTCCTTCTTTGCTGGCTTTTTTGTTGTGGGTGGGCAGGTCAGTTTGAATGCACTGAGCAGTTATATGTACCCAACACATATTCGTTCTACTGGGGTAGGTTGGGCCTTAGGCATTGGACGGATCGGGTCTATTGTCGGTCCGTTATTAGCGGGTGCTTTAGTCGCCGCATCGTTTGGTTTAGATGTGAACTTTATTGTGTTTGGTTCGTTCTGTTTTGTCACGGCAACAGCACTTTTCTTTATTAAAAACCACGAAAAAGTGCAAGATAAGGCTTGAAAAAATGTTCATGCCTCCCTATTTAAATACTGTAAACAACTTAAATAGGAGAATTGATATGGCAATTGCAAGATATGAACCATGGAACCTTTTAGGGCGTTATGGAAACGATTTAAGTCGCAGGTTTTCAGATGATGAAGACAGTGTTTCTTCAACATCAACTTGGACACCAGCAGTGGATATTAAAGAAGAAGATGATCGCTTTGTTCTTCACGCTGATGTGCCGGGTGTAGACCCACACGAGATTGATGTGACAATGGAGGACGGCATTTTAACTGTACGAGGTGAACGTTCTAGTGAATCAAAAGAAGAGAAAGATGGCTATAAACGTGTAGAGCGTTTCAATGGTACTTTTTATCGACGTTTTGTATTACCCGATACAACCGATGAAAATAAAGTGAGCGCAAATTATGAAAAAGGTGTTCTTGAATTAATAATTCCAAAGAAGCCGGCGGTATTGCCAAAACGTATAAAGGTTAATGATAAAGATAATTAAATGACATAGTCTTATGTTAACAACGGGGCCTAGGCCCCGTTTTTTTTGTCTGAAAGGTTTTACGGTACGATAGGGTCTATAGTGTTGAGGTATAAGAAAAGGATTCTCATGGGTATTAAAAAATTGACATCTCTTACCGATAATGATGTTACACCGAAGGCTGATTTTGATAAAAGTCGTGCACTCATATCCGCTTCTCGACGTCAATTTCTAACGCGTAGTTCAGGATTTATGGTAGCGGGTGCTTTAGCGCCTGATGCCTTATGGGCTGGTAATAAAATTGAAAATTATGTGACTAGCCAGTTTTCATTGAAAGAAAAACTAACACCTTATGAATATGTGACCGGCTACAATAATTTTTATGAATTTGGGACAGCAAAGAGCGACCCAGCATTAAGAGCACATCTATTGAAAACAAAACCTTGGAGCTTAACAATTGAAGGCGAGGTGGCTAAACCAGGAGTTTACAATTTAGAAGATATTCTTAAGCAGCAACAACTCGAAGAGCGTATTTATCGCCTACGATGTGTAGAGGCATGGTCAATGGTGGTGCCATGGATTGGCTTTTCATTAGCTGAATTGATTAGGCAGATGGAACCCACGTCAAAAGCGAAATATGTTGAATTTACAACGCTGTATGATCCTAAGCAAATGCCAGGGCAAAAAAGCCGTATTCTAAAATGGCCATATGTAGAAGGGTTACGAATGGACGAAGCAATGAACCCGCTTTCACTGATGGCCACCGGTTTGTATGGTGAAGAAATGCCCAATCAAAACGGTGCACCGTTGCGCTTAATAGTGCCTTGGAAATATGGTTTTAAGAGTATTAAATCGATCGTCAAAATTAAATTTACAGAACAGATGCCCAAAACATCATGGAATGAATCAGCAAAACATGAATACGGCTTTTACGCTAATGTTAACCCGGATGTTCCTCATCCAAGATGGAGTCAACGTAGAGAAAGGGTGATTGGCGCGTCATTGTTTACGCCCAAGCGTGATACCGAACTATTCAATGGTTATGGTGAGCACGTGGCTTATTTGTATAAAGGGATGAACCTTCGCCAGTTTTTTTAAAAAAACTATAATTAAAATGCTAAGAAAGAAAGCTTCAAAACAGCAGATAAGGCTATTAAAAACGATAGTTTTTAATACCTGCTTAATTCCATTTTTATTGATTATATGGGATGGGTTTAATGATTTATTAGGCGCTGATCCAATCAAGACCTTGCATGTTAGAACAGGAGATTGGGCGTTAAGGTTTTTATTAATTACCTTGCTAATGTCACCACTACAACGGGCATTTAACGTTTCTTTGCCAATACGTTTTCGACGAATGTTTGGTTTATTTGCGTTCTTTTATGCCAGTTTGCACCTGGCTGTTTGGCTGGTTTTAGATCAATCATTAAGGGTTGAGCATATGCTAGAGGATATACCAGAAAGCCCGTACATTATGCTGGGCTTGTTGGCCTACTTAATGCTAATACCACTTGCGATAACCTCCACCAAAGGCATGATGCGTCGGTTGGGTAAGCGCTGGGTTGAGTTACATAGAAGCCTTTATTTGATAGCGGTAATGGGTGTTGTACATTTCTTTTGGTTAACAAAACTAGATGATACAGAACCATTTATTTACGCTGTCTTGTTAGCAGTCTTATTATTATTTCGTTACTTAACGAATAAAAAAATTAATAAGCTTTAAGCGGCAATAGCTTCGTAGAGATTACTGACTTTAGCATTAAGGTGCTTGGGTACTTTGTGGTATTAAAAACGTCGTTTATTTATTTTAGGCACTTTAATTTGTATAGAAGGTTGCAATATTTGTGGGCATAACGCTTTATGCTTGGGTAATAAAAAGACATGTATTGATACGGTTTTCTGTCTATGATTTATCTGGAGGCGCCTCGATAATCAGTTTACGTAGAGCTAGATTAGCGTTATCTTGAAAATGGCCAATTCATCTAATCAAGTCGCTGGCGAGTATTCAAATTCATGGTTAAACAATAAATTTAAACGGTGTAATAAAACTAAAATATTTTTTTGATTAATTAGTATTCAAAATTCAGCATCGTTCAAGAAGGGGTCTCAAATTAAAAAAAAGAACTTGAAAAAACCAATCATCAAGTCGCTGAGCTTTAGTCTTAATGCGAAAGTCATGTTTAGTGTGGCGGCTTTGATGAGCCTTTCCTTGTTATTAATGGGGGGGAGTATTTATTTTAGTAGTATGCATTTAGCGGAAAAACAAGCCCTTGGTTTATTGTTGGAGCAACAAGAGGACTATTCAGATGAAATTACAAGCGTATTAAAAAATTCGAAATCAAATTTATTAACGTTTGCCGAAATACCTGCCGTTGAAGCTACTTTAAGAACAAATCAAGACGGTGGTATTGAACCTGTATCAACGGAAGGAGCAAAGGTTTGCGCGAGTGGGTTAAATCAAGTGGTTCGGGCTTTTCTTGCGAATTATCCTAATTACCTTAGTCTTGCGTTGTTAAATGCTGAAGGGAAGGTGTTGGCGGGTGCGCTGCACTTAGCGGCTGATCAAGAAGTTATGAGGTTAGCTGATAAGGCTGTTTATTATTCAGATATTAAGCATCAACAGGTCGATGGCTTGCCTATATTAACGGTATCAACACCTATTTATATCAATGGGCAAGTGGAGGGTGTCGCCGTGGCAGAAATTTCAGCTTTGCCGTTGCTTAATTCTGCGATTGAAAAAAGAAAGGGAATTGATACTTATATTATTGATAATAAAGGTAAGTTTTGGGTTGGGCCTAATGAAAGTACTGATTTTGGTGCTTACTTTTTAGCCAATGAACGACAACAAAACGAGTATGTTCTCATCAACGATAAAAGGAACAGTGTCTTAGCTGTCCACAAAATTTTATTTGATGAACAAAATCCTCAACGCTATTGGGGGGTCATTCATGAATTGCCTAAAAGTGTTGTTTTTAAGCACCTAGATCAAGCACGCGACTCGATGATTATTACCGGCTTAATGATTGTATTGCTGGCCGTTTTTTTTGCATCAATGCTTGTATCAAGAATTATTATTAATCCTATTGTTCGATTGGTAGAGGGCTGTCGTGCTGTAGGCGATAGGAACTTTTCAGTTCGGCTTGATGAAACAAGCGTTGATGATGAGTTTAAGGAATTATTTCAGGCATTTAATGAATATACCGAGCAGTCTGAGGTAATACTAAAAGAAATGAAGAAGCAGGCCGATTCCAGCGCCAAGTCGTTAGAAAATGTTGTTGTTCATATGGAAGACGCGTTAATAATGATGGATGAGTTTGGAACGATTAAGTCTTGTAACCCAGCGGTGATTGATTTGTTTGGCTATGACGAAAAGGAGATGGTCGGTAACAATATCAATCTGTTGATACCAGAGCTGTTTAAGGAAGAGCATGAGAAATCTGATGCTGATTATAAGGGCACAGGCGCGTCAAAAGGAATAGAACATAATGGGGAAGTGGTTGGCCGACGAAAAAGTGGTTCAGTTTTCCCGATGGGCTTATCTATAAACGAGTATAGGGTTAATGAAGAACAGCATTTTATAGGTATCTTTCGTGACATAACGGTTAGGAAAGCGATGGAGCTGGAAATTCAGCAGACCGATGAACGTTTAAAGAAGCAATATAATAGCTATTTATCACTCAGTGATTTTGTTAGAAGGGCTTCGACCAATTTTGAGGAAGCATGTAATAAAATTTTACAAGAGTGTGCTGAAGTACTTCAGGCAGATTGGGTGGGGCTTTGGTTATTTAATAATAAGAGGGATGCGCTGTTATGTCAGAATTATTACAGCGGCAGAGAAAAATCGTATTTTACATTACCCTCATTGTTGGTGTCAGAGCATGAATATTATTTTTCTGAACTCTTAATGGAAGGCGGGTTGCTGTCTAATGAGACAACACCCTTATTATCTCATTTTCCTGAGCAAGCTCATTCTCCAGTATCTACCCTCCAGCTCCCTGTTACAAAATATAAAAGCATCGCAGGGGTGTTTAATGTTGTGAACCAAGATGAAGCACGAGTATTAAGGTCTGATGAAGCGCAATATGTTAAGTCACTATCAATGTTAGTGGAGGTCTTGCTTGAAGAAGAGAGTAGAAGGCGTGTTCAAGAGCAATTAAAAGAGACAAATAAAGAACTAGCATTGGCGAGTCAGATGAAATCGCAATTTTTGTCAAATATGAGCCATGAGCTAAGAACACCTTTGAATGCTATTATCGGTTTTTCAGAGCTCTTAAAAGGTGGTGTGCTTGGCCCATTAACGGAGGAACAGAGCCAATATTCAAAAGAAATATTTGATAGTGGTTCGCACCTATTGGACTTAATAAACGGTATTTTAGATTTATCAAAAATAGAAGCTGGGAAAGAGCAATTGGCATTAGATGAAGTCTCTATTCAGTCATTATTGCAGAGCACTGTTTATATGCTCAGGGATAAAGCGAATGCGCGTGGTATTAGTATTACAGAGGAAGTAGAGGAAAAAGTGACGGTTTGTTTGTTGGACGAGCGGAAAACAAAGCAAATTGTAATTAATCTTTTGTCCAATGCCGTTAAGTTTACTCCAAAAGGTGACTCCATTGTTATATCGGCAACAATAGATAAGGTGCTTCATCCTGATTTTAGATTAGACGATAGCGAGTTGGCTCAGTGCGAAACTCCTTATTTAAAGTTATCTGTTAGTGATACAGGAATTGGTATATCTGAAGAGAATATTGGTAAGTTATTTCGCCGGTTCGAACAGATTGATGGCTCCTTAGCAAGGGAGTTTGAGGGAACGGGGCTAGGACTAAGTTTGGTCAAAGCAATGACTGAGCTTCATGGTGGTTTTGTCACGGTTGTATCAACACTTGGCGAAGGTTCTACCTTTAGCGTTTATTTACCATACAAAAAAGTAGACTTAGAGACTGATTATTTAGTTTAGATTGTCGGTTATTTGTTGATGTTACTGAACTTAGTTAACGCGTTTTTGAGTGATGGACGTATTGATAAAAATTGATTTGCAAGAGCTATTTAGCAATTGAGAGCTACTTCACACATATGACCACCCGCATTAAAAAAGCTTAGTTGTAACAGATAATATGGTTAGCATGCCTTTAGTAATAGTTTTTAATTACTAAAGGTGGGTGGTTGAAGAGAGGTAACCACGCTGAGGTTTAAAACGCTTAACAATCATCATCTTTATTTTAACTACAAACACTATGGGGCGGAGCTAGCGGCTGCTTGTAATGGTTCCATGATAAAACTAATAAGCCCTAAAGTGTTTATAGAAAAGATTGATGAGCTGTTAAAAATGATTCGTGAGACGTGATGATTGATACAAAAGGTTCCAAAATACTCATCGTAGATGATGAAAAAAGAAACAGGGTGTTACTCAGGAAACTGATGGAAGAAGAAGGGTATCAGGTTGAAGAAGCCTCTAGTGGCAGCTTGGCGTTAGCGCAAACCAGTATGTTTTCGCCAGATTTGGTTTTATTAGATGCCATGATGCCAGAAATGGATGGTTTCGAAGTTGCGACGCAACTTAAAAGTAATGATAAAACAGAGGGTATTCCGGTGATTATGGTCACCGCTCTTGATGATCAGGCCTCTCGTGAGAAAGGGCTTTCAAGAGGGATTGAAGAGTTTATTACCAAGCCAATTAAAGCCAATGAAATTCAAATTAGAGTTCGCAATCTGCTAAGGCTGAAAATTGCGAATGATATTTTGAAGAACCATAATCATCTTCTGGACGAGAAAGTAAAAGCACGCACCCAACGGCTAAAGGCGTCATTTGAAGAGAGCATATTTTTATTAATGCGTGCCTCAGAATATAGAGATGATGAAACCGGTGCGCATGTTAAACGCATTAGTCACTATTGTAGGCGTTTAGCGGAAATGCTTGGAATGAATAAAATTTTTTGTGACACCTTGTTTTTAGCCAGTTCGATGCATGATATTGGAAAAATAGGTATACCCGATAGTGTTCTTTTAAAACCGGGCGGGTTTGAGCCTGGTGAATGGGAAATAATGAAAAGTCATACCACCATTGGCGCTGAGATTTTGAAAACAAGTGAACATAGTTCGAGCTATATCAAAATGGGTAAAAAAGTGGCCTTATGTCATCATGAGAAGTGGGATGGAAGTGGTTACCCAAATGGTTTAAAAGGTAAGGAGATTCCACTGTCTGCTCGTATTATGGGCCTGTGTGATGTATATGATGCGTTACGAAGTGAACGGCCTTATAAAAAGGCGTTTGATCATAAAAAAGCGGTAGGTATTATAGAACATGGCGATGAGAAAATTAAGTCAGGCCATTTCGATCCGACAGTTAAAGAAAAATTTGTGGCTAATCACGAAGTATTTAATGAAATATTCGAAACCTATAAAAGCTAAGACGAAAGCGGTTTACTTTATATTGCTGGGCCAAGGCCTAGTATTTTTGAATATTCCCTAATGGGCAGATTACTTTAAAAAGTCATTAAAATGGAGCCAATGAGCGGATTCGAACCGCTGACCTACTCATTACGAATGAGCCGCTCTACCACCTGAGCTACATCGGCTTTATGGGCGAGAAAGTATAGGGAATTGTTGAAGGTGAGACAAGACGTTTACTGGTTGTTAACTTTAATAATAACTTCAACAGAGTGAAGATCAGTACCTTTGGGTAATGCGGGAAGGTTTTGAATGGTGATCTCGCCATCGTTAACATCAGTGAGTGTGTTGGTGTCTGTATTGTAGAAATGGTGATGGTGTTTGGTATTAGTATCGTAGAAGACTTTGTTAGGGTCAATAATCACCTCACGTAATAAGCCTTTATTAGCAAACAAGCCGAGGGTGTTGTAAACGGTTGCTTTTGAAACGGGTTGTTGCCCTTGATTAATGGTTGATAAAATTTGGTCGGCGCTCACGTGCTGTTGTTTCTTAAACAGAAAATTAGCGATTTTAATGCGTTGTTGAGTGGGCGTAATGCCATGCGCATTAAGTAAGTATTTAACGTGTTGTTCGCCTGTTTTTTCAGCCATTATCATCACCTTGATCTCTTGGTCTCAGTATAGCACAAGGTTTTTAGTGGGTAGTTAACGCTGTAATTGGTAGGGTGTCGGGTCTATTTTACAGCGTCTATTTAACAAAATATCGCTCATTAATTCGGCACTTGCCGGTGCTGTAACAATACCATTTCGATAATGCCCAGCATTGAGACTTAGGTTGCTGAGAGGGGCGACTCTGCAAATATAAGGGATGCTGTTGGGTGAAGCAGGTCGAAGCCCAGCCCAGTGTGCATCAGGTTCAATGCTTGCTAATGCGGGGTATAACTGTTGGGCAAAATGCTTAAGTTCGTCGAAAGCGGCCTGTGTGGTACTGGCATCGAATTGAGTGTATTCGCGTGTGCTGCCAACGACAATTCGCTTATCTTTCCTAGGAATAATATAACGGTTGCCATCCATGACCATGCATAGGTTGGTGATATCTGTTGGTGGGAAACAGATCATTTGACCTTTAACAGGCTTGATATCTGGTTGCGGGCAAAGCTTGGGTACTAATTGTGTACTCCAAGCGCCGCCACAAAGGATGTATTCATTAGCGCTGAGAGTAGTTTTTCCAATCTCGGCACCTGTAACGGCATAATCAGTATGCTGTAATTTTGTTACTTCTTGGTCGTTATAAAATGAGACACCGTTAAGCGTTAAATACTGGGTTAACGCAGCTGACAGTTTGTGGGGCCGGATGGTGGCAACGTCTGGCCGGTAAATGGCAGATTCTGTAAAGGGCGCTAAGTGCTCGAATTGGCTGTTGAGCTCTTCGACAGATAACACTTCAACGGGTGAATTATTTTGTTCGCACCATTGGATAGCCTGAGGCAGTTCATTATCCTCAAGTACTAACATGCCAGATAATAACCATTCTGGATCTATTCCTGTTTGATCACGAAGCTCGATGGAAAGTTGCTGATAGACCGACTGGCTAAGTGAGCTGATTGCATTAACAGGTTCGGAATATAACCAAGGCCGCATCGGGGATAAAATGCCACCGGCTGCCCAAGTAGCTTGTTGGCCGCGACTGTTTTTATCAACCACCGCAACCTTTGCCCCCGCTTGCTGTAGTTCCTTAGCTGTTAATAAACCAAGTAGGCCGCCGCCAATAATAAGAAAATCGAACATAATGAAGTGGGGTTTTAAAAAGCCGTAGTATAGCGTAGTCTAACTTGATATTTGCTGAGCCTGATCAGCTTTTAAGTGATGAAAACGAAGGATGTTAATATTGAAAACGTTGTACCCTGAGATTGAACCCTTTGCCCATGAATGGCTTGATATGGGGGATGGGCATGAAGTGTATCTTGAGCAAGTAGGTAACCCTAAAGGGGTGCCGGTTATTTTTTTGCACGGTGGGCCAGGTTCAAGTTGTAAGGCGCATCATCGCTGCTTTTTTAACCCTAATAAATACCATATTATTTTGATGGATCAGCGCGGTGCTGGCCGTTCGAGACCCTTGGGGCGGTTGAAAAACAATACAACGAATCATTTATTACAAGATATGGAGTTGATTCGTAAAAAACTGGCCATTGAAAAATGGTTGCTGTTTGGTGGCTCTTGGGGCGCAACATTAAGCTTGTTGTATGCCCAACAATATGCAAATAATGTATTGGGGTTGGTTTTACGAGGTACATTTTTAGCACGTTCTAAAGATGCAGATTGGTTTCTTAAAGAGGGTGTAAACAGGTTATACCCTGAAGCGTGGCAGCGTTTTACGGGCCATATTTCAAGCAATGAACGTAAAGATGTGTTGAAGGCATATTATCATCGTTTAAGTATTGATGATGAGCAGGTCCTTCAAGAAACAACCCGTGAGTGGGATGCATGGGGTGGTGCGGTGGTGTTAGGTGATGATTTTAAGGCAGAAGCGTTGGATGGAGCGGTGCCTGAAAAAGCCATCGCGCAAGCACGTATCGAAACGCACTACGCGATGAATAACTACTATATTCGAGAAAATCAAATTTTGGATAATGCTATTCGCATACAAGAGATACCCTGCACTATTATCCACGGCCAAAAAGATTTTATGTGTCCGATTGAGTCGTCATTTTCGTTGGCGCAAGCACTTCCTCTTGCACAGTTTATCCGTCTGCCAAATTCAACGCATTTAGCGCATGGTGATGAAATGATTGATGCGTTGGTGTCGGCGACTGATCAATTTGTATGATCCTGTCAGACAAAACTGCGTATTAATAGATAATCACCGAGCGAATACTTTTTCCTTGGTGCATTAAATCAAAGGCACGGTTAATGTCGTTTAAGGGCATGGTATAGGTGACCATTTCATCTATTTTAATTTCCCCGCGAAGGTATTTTTCAACATAATCGGGTAGTTCGCTGCGACCTTTAACGCCTCCAAAAGCCGTACCGCGCCAAACCCTGCCTGTGACCAGCTGGAATGGGCGAGTGGATATTTCTTGTCCTGCACCCGCTACGCCAACAATAACAGACTCACCCCAGCCTTTATGGCAACACTCTAGCGCAGAGCGCATGGTGTTAACATTGCCGATACATTCAAATGAGTAATCAACACCGCCATCGGTCATGTCGACAAGAACATCTTGAATAGGCTGATCAAAATGCTTCGGGTTAATACAATCTGTTGCACCGAGTTGTTTGGCAAATTCGAACTTATCTTCATTGATATCAATAGCGATAATCCGTTCAGCATTCGCAATAACAGCACCTTGAATAGCACTTAGACCAATACCACCTAAGCCAAAAATAGCGACAGTACTACCCGGTTCTACTTTGGCGGTGTTGAGCACAGCGCCGATACCCGTAGTGACACCGCAACCTAATAAACAAACCTTGTCTAACGGCGCTGCTTTGTTTATTTTAGCGAGTGATATTTCTGGTAAAACCGTGTATTCGGCAAAAGAGGAGGTGCCCATGTAATGGTATATTGCTTGTCCATTTTTGGAAAAGCGAGAGGTGCCATCAGGCATTAATCCTTTGCCCTGAGTGACTCGAATGGCTTGGCACAAATTGGTTTTGCCCGATAAGCAAAATTTGCATTGCCCACATTCTGGTGTGTACAACGGAATAACGTGGTCACCTACTTGTACTGAGGTGACGCCTGGGCCAATTTCTTCAACGATGGCACCAGCCTCATGGCCTAATACGGCAGGGAAAATGCCCTCAGGGTCATCGCCGGATAAGGTAAACGCATCGGTATGACAAACACCCGCGGCGACGTTTCGAATTAACACTTCTCCATGTTTTGGTCCGTCTAAGTTAATGTCTTCTATGGATAATGGTTGACCTGCTTTCCAGGCAACAGCAGCGGTTACTTTCATGGGTGTTCCTTGGGTTGGGGTTAGTGATTAAATTGTTTAGAGTTTTTGCTGTTTCTAAATAATAGTGGCTGCTCAGTTAGTTGAGTAGCTTGTTTAATAGCATCGGTTACTAGGTAGTGTTGTGTTGATAAATCACAAACAGGGTCTGCATTTGTTGCATCACCGGTTAATAAAAAGGCTTGGCAATGACAGCCGCCAAAGTCTTTATCTTTTTCAGAACAACTTCTACACGGTTCTTTCATCCAGTCATCGCCACGAAAGTAGTTGAAGGCTACAGAGTGATTCCAAATGTCACTTATTGAGAAGTCTTTAACATTTGGGCAATCAAAGTTAGGCAGTTGACGAGCAGAATGACAAGGTAATGCCGCACCATCTGGCGCAATGGTTAAAAAGGTGGTTCCCCAGCCGTTCATGCAAGCTTTTGGGCGGTTTTCGTAGTAATCAGGTATGACGTAATAAATTTTCATCTTGCCTTGTTGAAAGCGTTGGTATTCGTTAGCAATTTTTTCAGCGTCTTGAAGTTGTTCTTGCGTTGGCATTAGTTGATCGCGGTTGTGATGCGCCCAACCATAATACTGTGTGTTTGCTAGTTCTACAAAGTCGGCGCCCAAGTCAATCGCCATCTCTAGAATTTCCCTCATTTGATGAATGTTTTCGCGGTGTAATACAACGCATAACACCATTGGGTAACCATGCTTCTTAACTAATTTAGCCACGGATTTTTTATCGTCGAAGCTTTCTGTGCCAGCAATAAAGTCATTTAATTCTTTTGAGCTGGCTTGAATGCTGATTTGAATGTGGTCTAAACCAGCGTCTTTTAACTCGATAATTTTAGCCTCATCCATCTTGTAGCCGGAGGTGATGAGGTTGGTGTAATAACCGAGTTGGTGTGAATAGTTAACCAGTTCTGCTAGGTCTTTCCTAACCAGCGGCTCGCCGCCTGAAAAGCCCAGCTGTACGGCACCCATTTCGCGAGACTGCTTCAGCACACGTTTCCATTCATTGGTCGATAATTCAGCTGAGAAATTTTTGTAGTCCAAGGGGTTAGAACAGTATGGACACTGTAATGGGCAAGCGTACGTTAGCTCTGCAAGCAACCAGCGAGGTGGGCTAGGTGTTTTGGGTGATCCAGCCATTATTGAGCGCGGTAGTTAAGAAATGGGTAATATCGTTTTTAATACCCGTTGTTGAAAATTTTACTTCAAGTACTGAAACAATATTGTCAAGTGTGTGCTGGCCATCGCAGAGGCTTAAAATTTCAGCAGAGCTTTGGTTTAACTCAATAAGCCCTTCAGGGTAGAGCAACACAAACATATTTTGTGCTTCTTCCCATTGCAAGCGGTAGCTTGTTAACAACTGAAAGGGCTCTGTGAGTTGCAGACTCATGATTCAACAGTAAAGTAAGGTGGCATTTCATGAACATAAGCCATGTGCATTGCATCAGCCATGGTCCATAGAATATCCAGTTTGAATTTTAAAATACGAATCATTTTTTCTTGTTGTTCACGGGTTTTATACCAGCTTAGGGTGATGCGTAGGCCATGCTCAACATCACGGCGGGCTTCGCTTAAACGTTTTTGAAAGTAGCTCAGCCCTTTTGGGTCAATCCAAGGGTAATGCGCTGGCCAATTATCTAACCGTTGTTGGTGAATTTTTGGTGCAAATAATTCTGTTAATGAAGAGCTAGCAGCTTCGTGCCAATCGGCTCTACGTGCAAAATTAACATAGGCATCAACAGCAAAGCGAACGCCCGGTAAAACATGTTCTTCAGACAAGACTTCTTCACGTGTTAAACCTACTGCTTCCGCCAATTGCAACCAGGCTTCAATGCCACCAACTTCACCAGGCGCGCCATCGTGATCAATAATTCGTTGAATCCACTGCGCGCGGGTATCACGGTCTGGGCAGTTTGCCATAATCGCCGCATCCTTTAGGGGAATGTTAACTTGGTAATAGAATCGGTTAGCTACCCAGCCACGAATTTGCTCTTTAGATAACGCACCTTCGTGCATCATCACATGGTAAGGGTGGTTGATATGGTAAAAACGTTCCATATCGCGAATGCGTGTTTCAAATTCTTGCAGTGACCAAGGTGCTTTTTCTGTCATATTATAGTTCGATATTCATAGTGTCATACGACACCTCAATGCCGTGTTGGGTCAGTATATCGCGTTCCTCAGACTCTTCATTCAAAATAGGGTTAGTGTTGTTGATATGAATTAAAATTTTGCGTGGCTTTTCAAGGGTATCTAGAAACTCAATCATGCCACCTTTGCCAGATTGCGGTAAGTGCCCAATTTTTCTAGCCAATAAAGGTCTACCAACGGAAGCAAGTTCATCATCTGACCAGAAAGTACCATCAACCAATACACAATCAGCGTCCTTCATTGCTTGTTCAACGTGCGCTTCTATTTCACCTAATCCAGGTGCATAGAAGGTTGTTTTGCCGGTGGAGATTTGCCGAATAATCATACCGATATTATCTCCCTCGTGTGGGTCATTACGATGGGGTGAATAAGGCGGCGCTTTGCTTTTTAACGGCAAGGCGGTGAACTCTAAATCTTGAATATTGGGAATTGTAAACGCATCACCATTCAATGGAATGGTGTGGTCTTCAACACCACAAAAGTGTTCCAAAATGTTAAAAATTGGAAAACCGGTTGTTAGGTCTTGCCTTACCATCTCGGTACAATAAATGGTTAATGGGTCGCCTTCGCGTAAAATCAATAACCCTGTAGCGTGATCAATTTGAGAATCAAACATCACAATGGCTTCAATACCGGTGCCACGTACTTTATTTTTTGGGTGTATTTCAGGAAAGCTCTCTAATTGAGCGCGAACGTCAGGCGACGCGTTAAATAAAGCCCAATGTTCACCGTCAGATGAAACGGCAATGGAGGATTGGTTTCGCGCAGTGGAGGTTTTAATCGTTCCTGCACGTACAGCTTTGCAATTAGGGCAGCTACAATTCCATTGTGGAAAGCCGCCGCCAGCACCTGAGCCTAAAACACGAATTTGCATAAATTTAATAAGAGGAGTCAGTTAGAGTTCTAATCGATTTTATGGTAAAAGTTAATTAAACGGGTATTGAAATTTTTTTTCGTAATAAAGAAAAAACCTAGTTAAATGAGTAAGCTAATTAAAATGCTGCGCTATCATTCAGATTCTAAGAATGACCGTTAGGCATACGATAGTATTCTATCGTATCGTCTGATATAGGGGGTCATTATTAATTGTTCGGCAAAATTACCCTTTATAGCAACACTGCTAGGAGTAGCGAGTAAATACCATTTCTAAAGATAAACGCTACAAAGTCGGAGAGTGATTGTTCTAACTTTACAATAAAGAATAAAGGCTTCATTAGGTTGCAGTTTTGTGCTGAAACCTGATCTTGTATGTCGATATGGGAGGGCAGGGTTTTAGTTAACTCGTTTTATATATTGAGAAATATCAGCTTGACGCCCCCCGAATAGGTTTTAACCCGTAAGTAGTTCCTTTAGTGTATTTTGTGCTAATAATCTTTGTTTTTACCTGAAGGGTAGGCCCTTTCTTTGTAAGCACAGAAGATAATTTTCCTGAAAGTATTTTAACTTTAAACATTAATATCGCTTGTTCTAGCGGCCTTTCTAAATTGAAGGGTTTATCCTTTATAGAGGGTAAGCTAAATGATTGGCCAAAATTGAATCGAGCAGTAATTTGTGATGGTTTAAATTGAAGAGAACCGTTGTCTGTTGGAAACCTTTTCGAGGTGCGTAATTTTTCATGTCTTAAATAAGCATTACATTGGGCTATACTAAAATTACTTTGAACCCATTTGACGTTTATTTTGTTCCATGTATCGGTGTGGTTTTGAGGTGATTCAGCTAAACATTTTGTCAGTTTATTTTTTATTTGTTGTCCACAAAAACTTGGGTCGCTTTGGTGTGCCATTACACAACTCATTAAGTCGTCGCTGTTAGTCTTAATTCGTTGCTGACAGCTCTGCATCTTAGGTAAAAGTGATTGTGATAGAGCCTTAGTTAGTTTGGATTGGTGAGGTCTAAGGTTTTTTTTGTCATCCAAAATCGCACAACCGTCAGCAGGGACTGCATGAGTAGTATTGCCAACTTTAGCAACCATTACAGACGCAGGTATGTAGATAATCTCTGGTAACTTATTACTTTGTTCTAACATCCAATTTTTAAAATGTATGAGAGTATTTTCAAGATCATCATTGGAAAATTGTTGAGCGGTCGGATGAAAAAAATGTCCACCCATGGGTGATAGTTCGGATTTTTCATAACGCCAACGTGATGATAGCATTGTCCACCAGCTGTTATTATCAAGCTGATCTGACGCTAATTTAACAGCCAAAAAATCAACCAAGACGCTATTTAAGGTAATGTCTACAGGGAACTTAAAATTATTAGTAATCTCGAGATCTTCTGATGCTAGATACAGCGTTTTTTTGTCAGGTTGAGTGTTTTTAGCAGATTGAATGATAGCGGAAACCGGTTTTCTAACTTGAGAAGGTGGTTTTTGTTGTGGTTGTGTTGTAAACGATGTTCGTTTTCGGGTATTGCCAGTGAGTTTCTTTAAGGTTTTGGTGGGGACTATTCTTGCCGGCTCCGAAATATGAGAAGGGGAGTTTATAGAGGGGGCTAATTCTATTTCGTAAATTAAAATGGAGTCTTTATTAATAACTCCATTAGCGCTGTCTCCAAAACCAAGATGAGGTGGTACAAAAACTTTAATTCTACCACCAGGTTTTAACAATAATACCGCTTCAGACATGCCTTTAATTAAGCCGTTGGTGGATATAGTTGAAGGTGTGCCTGTGGCGTATTTTTTTGCAATAACTCTCCCGTTTTCCAAAGTGCCTTTATAATAGATATTGACGATATCGCCAGGACTTGGTTGCCTACCATGCCCTTGCGTTAGCATAATGTATTGCAAACCACTAAGTGTAGTGACGACATTTGGGTTTTTAGCATTGTCAGCCATAAATTTATCTGCAATGGCTGAATGAGGCTGAAGAGCATAAGGGATATAAGTTGACTCTGGCGCTTCAAGCACTGTTTTAAATGTATTGCGTCTAATATTTGAAGGCTGATTTAGCTCTTTTTCATTATATTTAATAAGGTTGGCTTCGAATCTTTTAATTTCTGGGCTCCTACAAGAATAATGTTGGATCATTTCGTCAATACCCCGATAAAGATCCGCAATCTCTAGTCTCTTCATGCCGGCATTAATACCATTTGCCACAGCGTAAAGTACGCCTTGTTTTTCGCATAATCTGTCACAAAGTGGAATGAATTGAGGGTTTATCGTGTATTCTGATTTTAGTTGAGAGGCTGGAATTCTATAGCCATCTTCATAGACTATTTCAGGGTAATTATATGTAAATGTGCGTTTGATAGCGCCCGGGTCAAAGCAATCACTAGGTCGTCGTTCGCCTGAGCGAGCCAAATAATACATGCTGATTTCCTCTAAAACCGTCATGTCCTTTTTGGTTGTTGAAAATGTCGAACCAAGCATTGAGAGAAAGACACCCATTGCGGCATCATTTTGATTGCTTTTTTTTATTTTTGAAAGATAGTACCAAGCAACTTCATTTTGGGCGATAAAATCACCTGTATAGATAGTATCTAAATATCCACCTCCGGCTAATGCTTTGAAAGGATGCCCTTGCTTTTTTGCTTCACTTCGATTTTCAGCGGCCTGAGTGGCGATCAAATTTTTGTCTTGTTTTTGTTTGGCTAAAGCTTCAGCACTTAAGTAACGCCCTGTAAGTTGTCCTTTATAGCTGACAGCAATTTTGCCAGCCTGACTTTTTTTACGAATAACATAGGAAAACGTTAGTCTATCCCAGTATCTGCCATTATGTTTTTTCCAATCTTCTTTATTGTTAAATCGTAAATTTGCACTAGGACTAAAACCACTATAGTGAGGGCAATGGTTTGCAATAATAGGAGATATTACTTTGTTAAAAAAGCGGATGTAGTCTTGATTTGTGTTTCCTCCAAAGATTAATGTATCTCTTTTATCATTCTCCACATCATAAAGAATATTAAGTTCAATGTTATCGCTATACTTTGTGTTGCTAGTTGAGCACCAATATGGAGAAGAAGGATAAATAGCATATTTATCTTGTTCATAGAGAGGTGTTAAGTTATCTATTTGTGCACTGGCTGCAGCGGATAGCATTAGCATGAAAAGTAGAAAGAAACGATGTTGGATTTTCATTACAACTCCATTTGATGTTATCAATTTTACTATGACAAGGTAATAGTCATTCGAGATTTTTGCCAGTAACCATTGAGGTAATAATTTGATATTGCTTGCCGAGATTGATGCCGTTACTGTGAAGTGGCATATTTATACATATGTTTGAATGAATATTTAATCGGCTACTCGGATATCCTTTTTCTTCAGACGGGGTGCTAATTTTCCACTATTAACTTGATAGATGCAGAACTAAGTATCTAGTTTTTTATAATGCAAAATGCTTTAAATAACCGTAATGGTAAGCTGATTTAAAACAAATTTTGAATTACCTTGTGATAAACAAAAGTTAACGATTAGTTTAAGAGACATAGATAGAGATGTTTTTTATAAAGCTCATTCCTTTTTTTTGAACTTTTCTGTTCTTTAAGCTTGATTTAAAAATAGGTAATGGAATTAAAATCAATGGAAAAAAATATAGCAAATTTAAAAGTATTGATTGTAGAAGACGATGACCTACTTGCAAACCAAGTGAAACGAGAAGTAACTAGTTTAGGCTGGGAGTTTGTCATTGTAGGAACTGTTAGAGCTGCACGAGCACAGTTTGCCAAGGTTGCTTTTGACTTGGTTATTCTTGATCGTATGCTTGGCGATTCGGAAGATGGTTTGGCTTTAATAAGATGGTTCAATGAGCTAGAAACTAAAGCGCCAGGCATTTTAGTTGCTAGTCGTTTAGGCGCTACTCATGATCATATCTTAGCACTAGATCTAGGTGCCGATGACTATATAAATAAACCTTATGATCTTGAAGAACTTAATGCGCGTCTCCGTGCTGTAGCAAGAAGGGTGCGGGGTAAGCGTGTTCCAGAGTCAGTTGAGGTTTGGGAAGGTATGGAAATTCGTACGATAAATCGCACAGCTCTTTGGCATGGAGAAGCAATCTCTTTACGACCTCAATCTTTCGAAATTTTAAAAGTATTAGTCTCACTAAAAGGCGAATATATAAGCCGAGATGTTTTATGGCGATCAGTATGGGAAAGCTATAAGAGCTTGCCACCTCAAGAAACGGTGATTAACACAGCGCTAAGTAGACTTCGAGGGAATTTATCAGTACTCCCGGATGCGCCCTTAATTATTAATAATCGCTTAGGGTATCGCTTAACGCTTAAAAAAGCAGATAACCAGGAGTGATTAATATTTCAAAAAAACCTAAACGAATGTTTCGGGCAATTCACCTTTTATTAGTGACCTTGGTGTTACTAACAACGTTGATAACAGTTTTTAGTCTTAAAGTGTTGACGGATAATATTGTCAAAAGTGAGCTGCAAAAAAATACGGTTTCTCTCTCTCCTGATAAAAAAAAGTATTTTTACTATGAGCTTGAACAAGCGTATTTGCTTAAAAGTAAGGAAGTATTCTCTAATATTGCGACAACGATAGGAATTGTTGCGGGAGTACTAACATTACTTGTTCTTTTTGTTAATAGGCAATTTAGCCGCAGAGTTGAGCAAATGAATAAGGTGCTATCTAAGGTTCAAAGTGGAATGTTTAACAAAAGAATTGCGGAGAAAGAGATCAATAAAAAAGATGAGCTCGCTGAGTTAGCGCGGTATATAAATAGAGCGTTGGATGAAAATACGCGGCTGATGATGGGGCTTGAGGCAGTAAGTCAAATGGCTGCACACGAAATAAATAAAGAACTTAGTCACCTTCACGAGTTGGCTACTAAAAAAGATCAACTTGAAATGGCTGACTCAGCGAAAGCTCTTCTTATTCTATTACGAGAAATTTTAGAGCTTTCGAAGATTGAGTCTAGTACGGATAGTGTAATGCGTGAGGTGGACTTATGCGAAATAGCCTTAACAGCAGCAAAGCTATATCAAGATGCTTTCGATGATGCTCAACTGGAGCTCGTTAAGCCTGAAAATTCCGCGAAAATACTTGGGCAGGAGAATTTGTTAATCAATGCCATCACAAATCTACTTAATAATGCATTGAAGTATGCACCTGCTAACAGTCAAGTGGCTATTGACGTCTTTATAGATAATGGTAGGGCTGTAGTTGCTGTTTCAGACTCAGGGAGAGGTGCTGATTCAGATGATTTAAATACAATTTTACAACAAGCGCAACAAGGGAAAGTTGCCGGATATGGGTTTGGACTAAGGTTTGTGCAAGCTGTAGCTATTCGGCATGGAGCAAAATTACACATCGAAAATACGAGACCAGGGTTTAAAGTTTCTTTGCAGTTTCCATTGGTTCGGGTCAGTAGTTTGAGTTAATTCTTTGAAGAACTGCCGAAAAAAAACGCAATAATAATGAGATATGGGGGTAACGAGTCAATGAATATTTCTAGATTCACATGAAAGATCTGTTTGCAGTCATAAGCCTGATAAATAGTAAACAATGTATTAATCAGTCCGAAGATAAGAGTTTTTTATTTTAAGAAGTGTAGATATTAAGAGCTTTAAATTGCCTTGTTTGTGTCGGGTGGTTGCATTCATTTTTAAATAACCGAAATGGTTACTTGTAGTTAATCTACGTATTACATATTGTTAGTTCTAATAAATAACTGTATTCTTTTTTTCAGTTATGCTTTTAAAAACTTTTGAGTTACAAAAAGTTAATACAGTGAGTTTGTTTAGTTAAAAAGGATTTTATCTATGGTTACGTCTAATAAAGTATTTTATTTTTGCGTACAGCTTAATAAATGCTTGTTTTGTTTGTTATTTTCTCTCTTGTTTTCTGTGTCATCGGCTTTTGCCAACAATCCTACAAAAACTACTGACCAGCCGGTTAAGCAATGGGCTGATAGCGTAGTCCAAGTTCTTGCCTATAAAGGCGATCAATTATTGAATCAAGGTAGCGGAGTCGTCGTCACAACAGATGGCGTAGTGATAACGAGCGCGCATTTATTAGCGTATGCGGATCGAGTTGTTCTTCAAGGTGATGACAGTCTAAATAAAAGCGCAGCTATTATTTCCAAAAATGAGGTTACTGATTTAGCAATACTTCGCTCAAGTACTTTACAGCAGGAGCCTGTAAAAATTGCTTTAAACTCTGTATCAAATAATGATTCATTAGAAATTGCAGGCTACTGGAGCTTGTCAATAGAAAAGGCAAGAGGGTCGTTCTTTAGCTTTTCTAAGCGGCCTAAGTTTGTTGCTTCGGAGCTCCATAATAAAAGTTTCGCTAAGGCCCTTTTAAACGGGTCTGGTGCTATTGATGGGCGCTATAGTTTGATTGCTTCTATTGGTAGAGGAGGGTATGGCGCACCGGTAGTTAATCGGTGTGGTGAGTTGCTTGGAATCGTGAGCCCAAAGAGAGAGATGACTTTAAAGCAACTTTGGAAACCTCATCTGCCAACAGGTGTTGAGGTGATTGATATCAGCATACTCACTGCAGAATTATCGGCATCAAACATAGTAACAAAAGTTGCAGATAAGCCTTGTTTAAGTGCTATAGAGCAACAAGCACAGGCACAAATAAAACAACAGGCACAAATAAATAAGGCTAAGAAAAAAATAAAAGAGGCGGAAAAGCAAGTTGAGAAAGAAAAACAGGCCAGGAAAGAGGCGGAAAAAGGTCGTAGTGATATCACTGAGATTGTTTCTAATATAAACACAAAAGCAGAAAGTTTAGGCACAGAAAATATCGAAATAAAAGAAGATAATAAAATTCTTTTTTGGTCTGTTGTCGGCGCAATAGCCGTTGCCATTTTTATCATTTTATTGCTACTGATTAATAAGAAAAAAAGCTCACGGCTAGCAAAAGAAGAATTGAAAGCAGCAACAGCTAGCTTTGGCGACTGTCGGTTTGAGGGGGTTGATTCTTCAGGTGCACCGGTGGCTTTTATTGTTTTAGGAAAGGACTTAATGCAACGAAAAAAGGGTCTAGTTGTTGGCAGAAATCCTGATCTTTCCCAGGTAGTGATTGCAGATGACACTGTCAGTCGAGAACATGCTCGGTTATTTGTTAAAGACAACCGTTTAAATATTATCGACCTGGGCTCTACTGGTGGAACACAAGTAAATAAGCAACCGGTTGGGCCTGAGGGTTTAATTATTATCGCTGGAGATATAGTAGAGTTTGGTGAAGTGCGATGTACGTTGAGTATCTTAGGAGGTATTTAATGCGCTTGATTCCATTGATGTATGCTTTAAATCGCTGGCAATTAAAGCTAATAAGTCTAGTTATATTACTAATACCCATTTACGCATATCCTTCATATGCATTCGCGGAGAGTAAAGCTTTTACAACATCGATTGTTAAAGTGCATACAGTATCTTTTCGTAAAGGCAAAGTATCGGGCACAGGGCATGGAACTGGGTTTGTAATAAATAATGGTGGTTATGTTGTTACTAACAATCATGTGGTTCAGGGTGGAGCTTTATTTTCTGTCGTGCCAGATGGACAATCCCTTGGGTTGGAAAGCATTATAAAAAGGCCCAATGCTGAGGTTATTTGGAGCTCTTCTGATCTGGACTTAGCTATTTTATTGATTAAAAAAGATGCATTGAGATCATTGCAGTTATCACCAATTACGTTAACAAGCAATTTGCCAGAAAAAGGTAAAGCTGTTCGTGCTGTTGGGTTCCCTGGCGTTGCGGACTCAAAAACAATAAGAACCTCTGATATTGTTGCTGAATCAACATTTAGTTCTGGTGTGCTAGGGCGACTTATAGAAAATGGTGTTTGGAGGAAAGGAGGCGCGCCTTTAAGGCTAGTTCAGCATAGTGCATTTATAAATAAAGGAAATAGCGGTGGACCATTAATTGATGGTTGTCAGAGAGTGATAGGTATCAATACTCAGGGTGCATTTGATACTGTATATGATAATAAAGGCCGTAAAACGGGTGGAACTTTTGCGGCCGGTTTTTATTATGCAACCGATGTTCGTGAGTTGGTAAAAATTCTGAGTGGAAGGAATATAACTTACACGCTTGATGACGATGAGTGTCTAAGCTCTGACGAAAAGCTGAGCGGGGTAATTAAAGAAGGTTTTATTATAGCTGCAATAGGCTTTGTGATGATGAGTTTACTGGTGCTTTATGCAATGCGAAGCCCATCAGGCAAAAAAAAGGTTGCTCGTGTCATCGAAACATATTCTAGGTCTATACCTTCATCTAGTTCAAAAAAAGCTGAGGCTACTCAAAAAGCGAATAACTATAGTGCCGATGTATCAAAATCAAAAGCTAGTTTAATTCTTGATGGTTATGGTGATGATAATCGACGATATAGAATAGTAATTAATGTTGATGAGTTATACAAAGGTGAAGTTATTGTTGGCCGAGACCCTAGCAATAGGAAATATGCGATAGATGATGACAGTATATCAAGGCAACATTGTGTATTTTACGCCCAAGGAAATGATTTATTTATTCGAGATATGGAATCGACTAATGGTACATACGTAAACGGACGGCAGCTAACCGCTAAAGAAAGTGTCGCTCTCAATAATGGTGCGAATGTTAAATTGGGATCGGTTTCGTTTAAAGTGATAGCTGGTTAATGGGTTTTATATTTATTAATAAATGGAGAGTAATAAATGAAATTTAATAGATCGCTGTATCTCATTTTGTCGATAATCGTTGTACTCAGTGGTTGTGCGGGGATGACAGAAGAACAAAAGTCGAGCATAAGCAAAGTTGTTGGTGGTTTAGGTGGTGGTGTTCTTGCCGCCAAGCTTGCAGAGAATGTTGACAACCCTTTGGTTCGTGCAGCGATTGTTATGGCTGGGGCAGCAGCGGGGACCTATATTGGCGATCAATTTGCTAAGGTTTTGAGTTCAGAAGATCAAAAAAAGCTATTTGCAGCCCAGCAACAATCAGCAGCAAGTGGAAGACCGGTGGCTTTCTCAGGTGAGCAGGGCGTTACAGGGCAAGTTAGAGTCGTCGATAGTGTGCCAGAAACAAGGCAAGATAAAAATGTCAAAGTTAGGGTTTTAAAAGATAGAGTTGAAAAAACCCCTCCATTAAAGTTAGTCGGCGCAGCTTATAGCCCTAACTCTCGAATTAATGTGCGTAGTGGTCCGGGAACAGACTATAAAACCGTTGCTAAATTATCGGGAAATGAATCTGTACAAGTAATAGGCGAGGCGCTACCAGATAAAAAGTGGTTTTTAATTTCTCAGTTACCAGATGGCACCGCTAGTGGTTATGTTTATAGCCCTTTAATGCACCCTTCTAATGAACCAGTAAACTATACGCAAACATCTACTAGCTCCGTGTCCGAAGTAAATGTACAAGCAAGCGGTGTTTGTAAAACTGTGCGTCAAGAGGTGACGACATCAAAAGGCGTGCTTACAGAAGATATTAGAGTATGCCAGCAAGGAAATGGAATTTGGAAGTTAGCTTAGTTAACTTAAATAATATGGGTGTTTAAATTGAATAAAATATTGCATTTTTATTCCTTAAAGTGGCGATCATGCTTTTTCTTTTTGATCCTCTCCACTATGAGTTTAAATGCTTTTTCTGCTACACCAGTTATGTCTCATTTAGGAATGAATGCCTATTTACTGAACATAGATTGCCGGTCAGCTTATGAAGCAAAATTCGATATTCAATCACAAGACCCAAGGGTTTTTGATGGGGATAGAGTAGAGTTGCAGCGATTAATTGGGCAACTTCGTGCGGTTGTCAGTATCGACTGCCCATCTATTAGACGAATTACTGTCAAAGGAACGGTAAATAAGAAGCTTTATTTTGCGGGAGCCAGTGAAAAAGGCTGGAACTGGAAAATAATAGGCTTATTTGCAAAACCAAAATAACATATGAAATTCTGACACATAATGGATAACCAAGACCGCATTCAAAATAATGAAGCCGTATCGCCAACGCAAGTACTTCCTAAAGGCTACCAACTAGACGATTATATTATTGAGAATGAAATCGGCTCGGGAGGTTTTGGGATTACTTATAAGGCATTTGATCAGCAATTGAATCGGTATGTAGCTATAAAGGAGTACTTTCCTTTTAATTTAGCTGCTCGAGACCATGCCATGCATGTTTCTCCCAAAACACGTGTTCTTGAAGATGTTGATGAATATAGTTGGGGCTTGAGTCGGTTTATTCAAGAGGCTAGAACATTAGCTCTTTTTGAACATGCAAGTATTATTCGTGTTATTCGTTTTATAGAGAGAAACAATACAGCTTATATCATCATGGATTTTGCAGATGGCCGTGATGTCTCTGATGTGATTCAAAAAGATGGTCTACTATCAGTTGCTGAAGTAAAAAAAATAATTGTACCAATTGCTGAGGGGCTGGTTTTTGTTCATTCGGCTGGCATGCTTCATCGCGACATAAAGCCTGGAAATATACGTGTTAAAGATAATGGAAGCGCTGTCTTGATTGATTTTGGTGCAGCTCGGCAAGCAATTGGTGTTCGTTCACAGTCAATTTCTACAATACTGACACCTGGTTACGCGCCCATTGAACAATATTCAACACGAGGAAATCAAGGACCGTGGACTGATATTTATGCTCTAGCAGCCGTATCTTATGTGTGTTTAACCGGTGAAAACTTATCGCATTTTGAAGCGACCGAACGCATACGAAACGATACATTGCCAACGCTTGTAGATCGCTTGGAAGATGAAGATAAGGGGTTTCTTTCTGCTTTAGACTGGGCCTTATCACCAGAAGAAATAGATAGACCGCAAACAGTTAATGAATGGTTAGATGTAATAAAAAAAGGTGTTGGTTTAACTCAATCTTCACAGGGTAAAGAGAGTCAGGCAACAAAGAAATTAGATAAAAAAGAATTAGTTAAACACCAGCATAGAGAGGTAAAAAGTAAGGCTAAACCTGCCAATATTGAAAAGAGTTTTAATATGAACGCGGTTATTGCGATCATTGGAGTCTGCGTTGGTCTAATAATGGTCTATATGGCAAGCAATATTGGAAGTAAAAAGAGCAATGAGCAACTAGTTAATGCTCCGTCTATTAAGCCGAAGGTCGAGCAAAAAGTTAGAGAGTTAAACAGTGACTCAAGGGGTAATTCGGTTGTTCCTAATAAAGTAGCCCAAGCCCCTTCTGAACAACCTAACAAATTTTCATCTGAGCAAGAAAAAAGGGATTTTACGGTAGCCTCTAAGATCAATACCGATGAGGCGTTTACAATTTATACAAGACTGTATCCGAATAGTAGATATCGGAAAACAATCGCAACGCGACGCTGATGACAGTATAGGAGAAAATTATGTCAAATGATGATAGTACAAAAGGTGGTTTTTTTAATAACCCAACTCGGAGAGTTGGGAGTGAAGCAGGGGCATTTGCAACTATTAAGAAAGGTGGAGCATCGGAGAGCCTCCCGGCCGATACAGATGATGCTTCACAGGGTATTAAAAGCTCGGATACTAATCCTGTAACAAGAAGAGTGCGACCGACGACTTCGAATAACGAAGTAGCATCAGAAAGCACACTTACTAACAGCGCTAATCGTTATCATCCAGAGTTTGTTGTGGGCTGGCTTGTAGTAGTGAAAGGACCGGGAAGAGGGATGAGTTTACCACTTGGGTATGGGCTGAACTCTATTGGGCGTGGTGAAAAAGCGGGCGTAAAACTTGATTTTGGTGATGAAGAGATTTCTAGAAATGCCCACTGTCAAATAGCTTATGACCATAAGAATAAAAAGTTTTATATCCAGCATGGTGGCGGTCAAAACCTAACCTATTTAGAAGACCAACCTGTCTTATCATCTTGTGAGCTGAATAATAATATGACTATCTCAGTTGGTAGCACCACACTTAAATTTGTACAGTTGTGTGATGATGCTTTTGATTGGGAGTTAAGTTAGGCAAAGCAGCATGGAATTAAAAATACAGGGTAATATGATTCAAGGAAGTCGAGACTACCAAGAAGATTACTATGAGATATGTACCGAGCAGTTCAAAGGCTTGAATAGTTGTTTGGTTGTTTTGTGTGATGGTATGGGGGGGCATAGTGGAGGAGCGCTTGCCAGCCATATCGTCGTTACGGCTTTTGTAAATGAATTTATTACCTCGACCAAGCTTACGCCATCAGATGCCTTGGCAAAGTCATTATCAGAGGCCCAGCTTGCCATCAAAGCTGAGGTAAATGATAACGCTGCACCCCCTGATATGGGCACAACACTCGTGGCTATTTATGTTAGTGATAGTGATTTACATTGGTTAAGTGTGGGTGATTCCCACCTTTATTTATATCGAAAAGGGGAGGTTATAAAACTAAATGAAGACCATTCTATGGCTGCTGTGCTTGATGGCCTAGTTGAAATTGGTCGTTTAGAAACAGAAGAGGCTTTATCTGATCCGCAGCGGAGTGCTCTAAGAAGCTACGTTTCGGTTGATGATATTCCTTTAGTCGATATTCAAAGTAAACTAAATTATTTATCTTCTAAAGATAAGTTGGTTTTAGCTTCAGATGGCTTAGATACTATAACGTTAAAAGACATTGAAACTATAATAGATAAGAATAAAAATAAATCACCAGACTTTATTTCATCAAAACTCTTAACTGCCGTTGAGTTTGCTAAAGCACCTAACCAAGATAATGCTTCGGTTGTTGTTGTTTCATTAAGTAAAGGCTTTTGGTTTTAGCTACAAGGTGAAGTGCTAAATTTAATAATGTTGTTAGAGTATTAAAACCTTCGAGATGTTGAAATCAGTTGTCCCTGAAGGTTAAGCATTGAGAGCTTGTTTATTAGGAAGGGGGGGCAAATTAGCCTACCAAAATCTCTATCTGTGACTGAACACTGGGCCTACTAGTCTGAGGCTGTTAATATGACTTTAAAGCCTTTCATCCTCAAGGTTATTGAATTTATAGCATTATAAAGGGCTCTTATAAGGACCCTTTTTAATGCCTGTCTGTATTTATCGGTTATAAATGTACATCGTTACTTCAAAACCGAAACGTAAGTCTTTGTATGTTGGTGTTTCCCACTTCATGTTGGATCTCCTGCGGTTATATTTTTTTAATATTTATTATAATTAATGGTGCGCTGAATGAATCTAAGTATAAGTTTTCTGCGGCTGAATGCAAGTGCTTGTATTTCCTTGCTGTAAAGCATTACCGCGCTTGTGTTTATCACTTAAAACGCTTGCCAGCTGCTCAAGCGTTATGAGGTAGCTGGGCACTACGCTGATTGCTCACTAGAATCGGCGAGTAAAGATGCTTTTATCGCGCTAGCTCATGATTTAGGACAGGGGCATAGAGCCGCGCCTTACTTTTTTGCTAGTTGTTAGACGCGGGTATTAGCCTATTTTGTTACAAGCCATAAAGCATGAGCAACACCAGGAATATAAAACACTAAACACAGCAGGATATTGATAATAAGGTCTTTGCCGGCACCCTTTTTAAGGAATACAGCGATGGGGGGAAGGAATATAGCCAAAATTATTTGTACGATTTTGTTATCCATTTTATAACCTCAATTTAAAAATTTAGTTAACTTAACGGCCCCAATCTTATTTGTTTTACGTGTCTAACAACCATTGTCGCTCAGTGGACAATCGTTAGTCGTATTAAGCCGCTTTATCCATATAGTATGTGTACGGTTTAAATAATAAAGCAATTTGAGTCGATGTGATAGGCGTGCCGTTGTTTTATGCGTCTTAGGCTATAAAAGGGCTAATGAAATGTCATTGGTTATGTTAATGTTTTTAATAAGCAATAGATTAGCTTTAAGAATTTGAGCAGGTAGGGCAATTTGGATTGCGAGGTAGTTGCATGCTCTGCCACTGCATTGATAGCGCATCAAGCAATAAAACGCGGCCTTGTAAGGATTGGCCGGCACCTGAGAGTACTTTAATGGTTTCAAGCGCTTGTGTACTACCGATGATGCCAGTAATGGGTGCGATGACGCCATTTTCTGAACAGTTTTGAGCAACCGATCCGTCACGTGGGTAGAGGCAGTTATAGCATGGGCAGGTTGCATCGCGGGCATCAAAGACGGAAACTTGCCCCTCAAACCGAATTGCCGCGCCAGAGACTAAAGGCGTTTTAGCGGCAACACAGGCATCGTTAATGGCAAAGCGGGTTTCAAAATTGTCACAGCAATCGACAACAATATTAGCGAGTTCAACTTGTGCTAATAACTCATCGCCTTCTAACTTTTTATTGATGGCGGTGATTTCAATCATGGGGTTGATTTGGTGAAAGGACTGTTTTGCTGATTCAACCTTTGGTTGACCAATGTGCTTAGTAGTGTGGGCGATTTGGCGTTGTAAATTAGATAGGTCTACTTCGTCAAAGTCACTAATGACCATGTGACCGATGCCAGCGGCAGCAAGGTAAAGCCCAACTGGGCTGCCGAGACCACCCATACCGATGATAAGGACCCGTGCATCCAATAAAGCTTGTTGTCCTTCAATATCAATTGAAGGCAGCATGATTTGTCGGCTGTATCTAAGAAGTTGTTCGTCATTCATGGTCAGCTGTATAGGTTATTGTTGCCAATAATTATGGTAACTGAGTTTTATGATTATTAACCATAAGTTTCGTAGAAGATAAGCAAAAGACGCGTAATTTGATGGTTCAGCAGGTAGGCTGAGGCGACAGTAGTTAAGTATTTTTATGCTGCAGTCTTCAAACTTTTAAAAAAGCCATAAAATTTTTCATATTATGGGGTTGATTTAGTTGAACATCACCCCATATCTATGGGGCTAGCCATAATGGCTATATCAATATTAAACAATAGGAGATTCAATAAATGAACTTACGTCCATTAGGTGATCGCGTCATTATTAAACGCGTTGAAGAAGAAGCGGTTAGTGCAGGCGGTATCGTGCTTCCAGATTCGGCAAAAGAAAAACCAAGTCAAGGCAACATTGTTGCTGTGGGTAATGGTGCTATCAATAGTAAAGGTGATGTTCAGCCGATGTCTGTAAAGGTTGGCGATAACGTGATGTTTGGCAAATATTCCGGTACTGAAGTTGAAGTAGGCGGTGAAGAATTATTGGTGATGAGCGAAGGCGACATCATTGCAGTTGTTGAATAATTTAAAGTTTATTTAGAGAAAGGAAAAGAAACATGGCAAAGCAAGTTAAATTTGGTGATGATGCACGCAGCCTAATGGTTGAAGGTGTAAACACACTAGCAAAAGCAGTTAAAGTAACATTAGGACCTAAAGGCCGTAATGTTGTGTTAGACAAAGGCTTCGGCGGCCCAACTATCACTAAAGATGGTGTGTCGGTTGCAAAAGAAATCGAATTAAAAGACAAGTTCCAAAACATGGGCGCGCAAATGGTAAAAGATGTTGCCGCTAAAACATCTGATGTTGCCGGTGATGGAACAACAACTGCAACAGTGTTGGCTCAAGCTATTCTTACTGAAGGCTTGAAATCTGTCGCAGCGGGTATGAACCCAATGGATTTAAAGCGTGGTATTGATAAGGCGGTTGTTGCTGCAGTTAATGCAATTAAAGACTTATCAGTGCCTTGTGCTGATACCAAAGCAATTGCTCAAGTAGGCACAATTTCTGCTAACTCTGATGAGTCCGTCGGTAAAATCATTGCTGAAGCAATGGACAAAGTGGGTAAAGAAGGCGTTATTACTGTCGAAGAAGGGTCTGGTTTAGAAAACGAATTAGACGTCGTTGAAGGTATGGAATTTGATCGTGGTTACTTGTCACCTTACTTCATCAACAATCAAGAAAGCATGAGTGTTGATATGGAAGACCCTTTCATTTTATTACACGATAAAAAAATCTCAAATATCCGTGATTTGCTTCCAACTCTAGAGGCCGTTGCAAAAGCAGGTCGTCCATTATTAATTATCGCAGAAGACATTGAAGGCGAAGCATTAGCAACCTTAGTTGTTAATAATATGCGCGGTATCGTAAAAGTAGCGGCTGTTAAAGCACCTGGCTTTGGCGATCGTCGTAAAGCAATGTTAGAAGACATTGCGATTTTAACAGGCGGTACTGTTATTGCTGAAGAAGTTGGTTTAACACTTGAAAAAGCAACGTTAGAAGACTTGGGTTCTGCAAAACGTGTAACGATTACTAAAGACAGTACAGTTGTTGTTGACGGTGCAGGTCAAGCGGCAGACATTGAAGCACGTGTAGCACAAATTCGCTCACAAGCTGAAGAAGCAAGTTCTGATTATGACAAAGAAAAACTTCAAGAGCGTATGGCTAAACTAGCTGGTGGTGTTGCTGTTATTAAAGTAGGCGCAACAACAGAAGTTGAAATGAAAGAGAAAAAAGCGCGTGTAGAAGACGCATTACATTCAACACGTGCTGCGGTTGAAGAAGGTGTTGTACCGGGTGGTGGTACTGCATTAATTCGTGTTTTAGAGGCTGCAAGCAAAGCTGAAGGTCTGAACCATGATCAAGATATCGGTATTAAAATTGCGTTACGCGCAATGGAAGCACCATTACGTCAAATTGTAACCAATGCTGGTGAAGAAGCATCCGTTGTACTTCAAGCGGTTAAGCAAGGCACTGGAAACGAAGGATACAATGCGGCCACTGGTGAATATGGCGATATGATTGAAATGGGTATTCTTGACCCTGCAAAAGTAACGAGAACAGCGCTTCAAAATGCTGCGTCTATTGCGGGCTTGATGATTACGACAGAAGCTATGATTACCGATGAGCCTGAAGAAGCCGGTGCTGGCGCAGGTGCAATGCCAGATATGGGCGGCATGGGCGGCATGGGCGGCATGGGTGGCATGGGTGGAATGGGCGGCATGATGTAAATCATCCGCATATTTCGCTAATACTGGTTCGTAGCGTTTTTAAAAGCCTGAAAGTGGTTCACTTTCAGGCTTTTTTTATGCTTAAGCGGTTAAAAAAGTGCTGTGAGTAGACGTAGAAGCCTTTAGAGCCTAGGTCTAAAGCTTTTTAAAATTGTCTGGCTCTTCCTGCTTTAATTTTTTCTTGATTCTTCAGTTTACCGAAAACAAGCCTGTGTTTTAGCTTACCTGTGAAACCAACGGATAATCGGTATAACCTTTGCTGCTTGAGGCATAAAAGGTTGTTGGGTCAGGTGTGTTGAGAGGTGCATTGTCTCGAAACCTTTCTACCAGATCTGGGTTCGCAATATAGAGTTGGCCAAAGGCGACTGCATCTGCTTGATTTGAGTTTAATACAGCACTGGCGCTTTCTTTTGTGAACCCTTGGTTGGCAATGTAAACGCCGCCAAAAGCTTTTTTTAATGTAGGGCCGAACCAATCATCACTGTAGGCCTCGCGCGAGCAGATAAAGGCAATTTTTCGTTTACCCAGCTCTTTTGCAACATAGCTAAAGGTGCCTAGTAAGTTGGAATCGCCCATGTCGTGTGCATCCCCTTTTGGAGCCAAGTGCATCCCCACTTTGTCTGCACCCCAGACGGAAATAACAGCATCGGTCACGTCCAACATAAATCGAGCACGATTTTCTATACTGCCACCGTATATATCTGTTCTATGGTTGGTGCTGTCCTGAAGAAACTGGTCCAGTAGGTAACCATTCGCACCATGAATTTCTACGCCATCAAAGCCTGCCTTTTTAGCGTTTTCAGCCCCAGTGCGAAACTGCTCTACGATGTCTTGGATCTCATTTAGTTCCAACGCATGTGGTGTGACAAAAGGTTTTTCTGGGCGAATTAAACTAACGTGGCCTTTGGGTTGAATGGCGCTAGGGGCCAGCGGTAATTGACCATCGAGGAACATCGGGTCAGAGATTCGCCCAACATGCCATAATTGCATAATGATTCTTCCACCTGCTGAATGTACCGAGTCGGTAACTTTTTTCCAAGCTTCAACCTGTTCATCGGACCAAATGCCGGGTGTGTCTGCGTAGCCAACGCCCATGGGTGAGACGGCTGTCGCTTCGCTGATAATTAAACCAGCTGAGCTGCGTTGTACATAATACTCAATCATCAATTCGTTAGGAATACGGCTGCTTCCTGAACGTGAGCGGGTAAGGGGGGACATGATAATACGGTTTGGTAGCTCAAGCGCACCAACCTTTATGGGGTCAAATAAATCAGCCATCTGTTTCTCCTGATAAGGTGAGTAATCGGTTTTAAAAGATTTTAGCATAGTTCAAAGCGATTAAATAAAACTTACAGCACGCTTTGCTAGATTGTTTGTTAGCATTAATGCTGTTTTTGAGGGCTACCAAGGTTGATTTAACAGTCGGTTATTTAAATCGACAAGGCGTTATTTTCAATGAAAAAATGAGGAGCGGCAATTTCTTGTAGAAAGCAGTTCTCAAAGATATCAGGCTTTCGTTGATTCAGGCCATACTGCTTTATAGGTCAAGCTAATAGAGAGTGGTTTCGCTTAAGCAAAACCCAAGGGAGTGATACACTTCGCTTGTTGAATATTACTTGGAGAGGTAGATGTATGGCGGGTCATAGTAAGTGGGCGAATATTCGTTTTCGTAAAGGCGCACAAGATGCGAAACGAGGCAAATTATTTACTAAGCTTATTCGTGAAATCACCGTTGCAACCAAAGCAGCAGGCCCTGACCCAGATAATAACCCTCGATTAAGAGCCGCTGTAGACAAAGGCCTATCTAATAATATGAAGCGGGACACCATCGAGACGGCGATTAAAAAAGGCAGTGGTACAACTGATTCAGAGAATTTCGATGAGATCCGTTATGAAGGGTATGGTCCTGCAGGAATAGCGATTATCGTCGATTGTTTAACCGATAATAAGAATAGAACGGTTGCTGAAGTGCGTCACGCCTTTAGTAAAGCAGGTGGTAACTTAGGGACCAGTGGATCGGTTGATTACATGTTTCAAAAACTTGGCGTGATTAGCTTGTCGAGTCAGTTAGATGAAGATCGTTTGATGGATGCCGCTATAGAGGCGGGTGCGGATGACGTTATTACACATGATGACGGATTGTTTGAGGTGTTGACGCCAGCAGAAGATTTTATGATGGTGCGTGATGCCTTGGTTGAATCGGGTTTTCCGTATGAGCATGCCGAGGTAACGTTGCGGGCAGATAATTTATCGCCGGTGAATGAAAAAGATGCCGAAAAGGTATTGCGATTGTTAGATGTGTTGGAGGATTTGGACGATGTGCAAAACGTTTATTCAAATGCAGATTATCCAGATGAAATAATGAACAGCGCTGAGTAAGTATAGTTAGATGCGAATACTAGGTATTGATCCGGGCTCTAGAACCACAGGTTATGGTGTTATAGAGGTGTCTGGGCGAGAAGTTAAATACGTCGATAGTGGGTGTATACGAACCGGTGGTGGTGCACTACCTGACAGGTTAAAAAAAATATACCTTGGTGTTCGTGAAATAATGCAGCATTATCAACCCCAAGAAATGGCGGTAGAGCAAGTTTTTATGGGGCGTAATGCCGATTCGGCGTTGAAGTTAGGGCAAGCTAGAGCCTCAGCAATTTGTGCGGTATTTGATCATGATATTAAAGTGTTTGAATACGCAGCACGTCAGATCAAACAAGCACTGGTTGGTAAAGGCAGTGCCGATAAAACACAGGTTCAACACATGGTTAAAATTTTATTAAAGCTACAAGGCGACCCGCAAATGGATGCCAGTGATGCGTTAGCAGTGGCGTTGTGTCATTTCCATACGGATCAAACAAATCAAGCAACTTCGAAGGTGTTTGCATGATTGGTTTTTTACGTGGCACGGTAGACGAAAAGCAAGCGCCACATGTTGTGATAGATGTAAATGGGGTGGGTTACGATGTTGAAACACCTATGTCGAGCTTCTTTAACCTACCAGCATTAGGCGAGACAGTATCTCTCCGGACTCATCTTGTCGTTCGAGAGGATGCCCATGTATTGTATGGTTTTTTAACGGAGCAAGAACGGGCGTTATTTAGAAGCCTGATTAAAGTAAATGGAGTGGGCCCTAAAGTTGCCTTGGGGATTCTATCAGGCGTGAGCGTTAGTGATTTTTGTTTGTGGGTGAGTGATAGCAATGTAGCCGCTCTAGTGCGTTTGCCCGGCATAGGCAAAAAAACGGCGGAACGATTAGTGATTGATATGCGTGATCGTTTGCCAGAGGAAACAGTTACGACCACGTCACCACCGTTGGGCGTGTTGACGCAAAAAACATCGGCTGTTGAAGAAGCGATTAGCGCTTTAGTGGCGTTAGGCTATAAACCGCAAGATGCTGAAAAGCGTGCACGAGCCGTAGCCAGTGATGATGCTAGCAGTGAACAAATTATTCGTTCTGCCTTACAATCAGCCGCAAAGAAATAAAAGTAACCGACATGATAGAAAGCGATCGACTCATTAGTTCTGACAACTTGCTGGATGATGAAGCAATAGACCGAGCTATTAGACCTAAAACCTTAACGGATTATATTGGACAGCCGGCAATCCGTGAGCAGATGGAAATTTTCATGTCTGCTGCTAGGTCACGTTCAGAAGCGCTAGACCATGTACTGATTTTTGGCCCACCGGGCTTAGGTAAAACCACCTTGTCACACATCATCGCCAATGAAATGGGGGTGAACTTACGTCAAACATCTGGCCCCGTGTTGGAAAAGGCCGGTGATTTGGCTGCGCTACTAACTAATCTTGAAGAAGGCGATGTATTATTTATTGATGAAATTCATCGCCTAAGCCCTGTGGTAGAAGAAATCTTGTACCCAGCGATGGAAGATTATCAGCTAGATATTATGATAGGTGAAGGTCCAGCAGCGCGTTCAATTAAGCTGGATTTGCCTCAGTTTACGCTAGTGGGAGCGACTACTAGAGCTGGATTGTTAACCTCCCCATTACGTGATCGGTTTGGTATTACGCAGCGTTTAGAGTTTTATAATGATGCCGATTTATCACACATTGTTCAGCGTTCAATGGATATATTGGCCTTGCGGTCAGACGCTGAGGGGGCTAGAGAAATTGCCGTAAGATCACGAGGAACACCGCGCATTGCAAACCGCCTGTTAAGACGTGTTAGAGACTATGCGGATGTCAAAGGTGATGGTGTGATTACGGCGGATATAGCAAATAAAGCGTTGTCGATGTTAGAGGTGGATAAAAGCGGATTTGATAAATTAGATCGCCGCTTATTAAATACCTTAGTAGATACGTTTGATGGTGGTCCAGTGGGTGTAGATAGTTTGGCCGCTGCATTAAGTGAAGAACGAGGCACGGTTGAAGATGTGTTAGAGCCCTACCTTATTCAAAAAGGTTATATTATGCGAACGCCTCGTGGTCGAATGGCAACACGTCATGCCTATGAACACTTGGGCTTAAAGGCACCGAATAAATTAAACATAGATGCAGACGATGCAGTGTCTGAGGCAGAGTAGGGTCAGCTGATCCAATAGCAATATATGATGCACGATAATCATCAATGGCCAATACGTATTTATTACGAAGATACGGATATGCAAGGGATTGTGTATTACGCTAATTACTTGAAATACTTGGAACGAGCACGGACGGAGTTTTTGCGTAGCAATGGCTTTGAACAAGATGTATTGATAAGCGAACAAAATGTCGCATTTGCAGTAAGGGCGGTTCAAATGGATTACTTGAAGCCAGCAAAGTTTAATGATAATTTGCTGGTGCTTACACAAATAGCAACATTAAAACGTGCCTCATTAGTTTTTCAGCAAGCAATTGTGCGGGCAGACAATAACCGTGAAATAATAAACAAAGCCGTTATAAAGGTGGCTTGCCTTGATGCGCAAAGTATGAAAGTCAAAGCCATTCCACAACAAATGATTGAGCAATTAACATGACAAATGATTTATCCATCGTTCACCTGATAACACAAGCGGGGCCCATCGTAAAACTGGTGATGTTGATGTTAGTTGTGGCCTCCGTTATTTCGTGGACCTTTATTTTTGCAAAATACAAAGAATTTCAATCTGCATTTAAGGTAACCAATACATTTGAAAAGCGGTTTTGGTCTGGGATTGATCTTAATGAATTATCGCGCCAAATAGGTTCGGCTCACCATAGCCGATGTGGTGTGGAGAGCATTTTTCATATGGGCTTTCAAGAGTATAAGCGTCTGAAAGAACAATCTGGCATGGAGCCGATGCATGTTGTTGAAGGTGCACGCCGTGCAATGCAGGCTCAGTACACACGAGAAATGGATGTGCTAGATAACCATCTACCTTTTTTAGCGACAGTCGGCTCAACAAGTCCATACGTTGGTTTGTTTGGTACGGTATGGGGCATTATGAGCTCATTTCAAGCATTAGGTAATATGAAGCAAGCAACATTGGCCTTAGTGGCACCAGGTATTTCAGAAGCGCTGGTGGCGACGGCAATGGGTTTGTTTGCGGCCATTCCAGCGGTTGTTGCATATAATCGGTTTTCAAACAATGCTGACCGCTTGGCCACACGTTACGAAACATTTATGGACGATTTTACAACCGTGTTGCAACGCCAGGCACATGTCAGCATGAATGAGAAAAGCAGTGGCTCGTAGCACAAAACGTCGGCCGATGGCTGAAATTAATGTGGTGCCTTATATCGACGTTATGTTGGTATTACTGATTATTTTTATGATTACCGCGCCACTTATTCAACAAGGTGTAGAAATTGATTTGCCGCAAGCCGATGCTGAGCAGGTTGACGATGATAATATTCAACCATTAGTCGTAACAGTAGATCAGCAAGGGCAATATTATTTAGACGTAGGTGAAAAGACGGATGAGCCAATTTCAACAGACACCTTACAAATTAAAGTAGCAGCTGTCTTACGTAATAAACCTAAAACGCCGGTGATGATACGGGGTGATAAAGGCGTGCTATATGGTGAAGTGGTACGAGCAATGACTAGCTTGCAAGCTGCAGGAGTACCAAGCATTGGTCTGCTAACGGACCCAAATCAATAACAACAATAACGATGATGGATTTATTTAAAAAATATCCAGTTGCGGTCATATTGTCTGTTGTTTTTCATTTGCTGCTAGTGGCATTCTTTATGTCTAGTGCTGACATTTTTAGTGAGAAAAAAATTAATCCAAAACCAACGGTTAATGTTGTAAAAGCAACCGTTATTGATGAGTCTAAGATTAAAGCCGAGGCGGAAAAGCTTAAAAATATAGAAAACAAAAAGCGTTTACAAGAGCAGGCACGTTTAAATGAGATTAAAAAGAAAAGGTTAGCGGAAGAAAAAAGAATAGCTGATTTGAAAAAACAGCAAGAACTACAAAAACAGAAGCTCGCTAAACAAAAAGCCGACGAAGCCGCCAGACAAGCGAAGTTGAAAGAGAAAAACCTATTAGCAAAGAAAAAAGCTGAAGCCGCAGAAAAAAAGAAACAGGCGGATGAAAAAAAGAAGAGAGAGCGTCTGGCTCGTGAAAAAGCCGAAAAATTAAAAGCAGCAAAAGAGAAAGCAGCAAAAGAGAAAGCAGCAAAAGAGAAAGCAGCAAAAGAGCAGGCTCAAAGAGAGCAAGCATTGCGCGAGTTGGCAGCTCAAGAAGAGCAGGAGATTAGAGCGCAAGAAGCCGTTGCGAGCTATACTGATTTGATTAGGCAGAAAGTAGAACGAAACTGGATTCAACCGCCTGGAGATATTACCGGCTTAGATTGCGTGGTTCGTGTTCGCTTAATTCCAGGTGGGGATGTGATTGATGCGCAGGTGATAAAATCCAGTGGTAACGCACTTTTTGATCGTTCGGTTGAGCGAGCTACAAGGAAAGCCGCGCCTTTACCATTGCCCAATGACCCTAAGATGTTCAATTTTTTTAGAACGCTTGAGTTTTACTTTAGGCCAGGAGATTAATAAAGAATGCAAAAAATGATTAAAACGGTTTTATTTTTAAGTGCTTTTGTAACTTTTTCAGCGATGAGCGAAGCCTTAAGAATTGAAATAACGCAAGGTGTTTCATCTGCCCAGCCGATTGTGATTGTGCCTTTTTCAAGTGAACAAGTCATCGGAGGTTTGCCGGTTGATATTGCTCAAATAGTTAGTGATGATTTAGCGCGCAGCGGTCGATTTAAACCCCTGCCCCGGACAGATATGTTGAATAAACCATCATCAGCAGAGCAGGTTAATTTTCGTAATTGGCAATCGCTGGGGCAAGACAATTTAGTAATTGGTAGGGTGACACCCACCGCAAATGGCATGTTGACGGTGCAGTTTCAGCTATTTGACGTATATAAAGGCGAGCAATTAACGGGGTTTAGTATTCCTGCTAACACAGCTAATTTACGTGGTGTCGCGCACCGTATCAGTGATTTGATTTACGAAAATTTAACTGGTCAACAAGGTGCCTTTAGTACACGTATGGCATATGTCACATCAATGATGGGGGCTAATGGAAAGCAGGAGTATAAAATTCAAGTCGCGGATGCAGACGGATACGGTGCAAAGACCATTGTTACTTCAACTGAACCGTTAATGTCGCCTTCTTGGTCACCAAGAGGAGATAAAATTTCTTATGTGTCGTATGAGGGACGGCGGTCCTCTATTTATACGCAAACATTACGAACCGGTCAGCGTGAAAAACTGCGCTCGTTCAAAGGGATTAATGGCGCCCCTTCTTGGTCGCCAGACGGCAGCCAATTAGCGTTAACTCTTTCGAAAGATGGCAGCGCTGATATTTATATTTATAATGTGATTACTCGCTCATTTCGTCGTTTAACCAGAAGTTATGCAATTGATACTGAGTCTGATTGGTCACCTGATGGGCGGCACATTATTTTTACCTCTGACCGAGGTGGGAAGCCGCAAATTTATCGCATATCGGCTAGTGGTGGCCAAGCCGCTCGCGTAACATTCGAGGGGTCGTATAATGCTAGAGCCAGTTATTCGCCAGATGGAAAATATATCGTCATGGTACATCGGGTTAATGGCCAGTACCGCATAGCAACGCTGGATTTAAAATCAGGTTTTACCAATATTCTTACTAATGGAAGCTTAGATGAATCACCCAGTTATGCGCCTAATGGTAGTATGATTCTATATTCAACGAATGATGGCTTGAAATCGATATTGGCTGCGGTATCATCTGACGGTAAAGTACGACAAAAACTTCGCCTGCAAGAGGGTGAAGTTAGAGAGCCAGCCTGGTCACCTTTTAAATAGTAAATTGAGGAATAAAATGAAAATGTATAAAAATGTAGTAATGGGTCTTTTGCTTTCAACAGCGTTGGCAGGATGTAGCATGTTTGGTGGCGATGATGTTGCTACGGGAACTAGCGATGGAGTTAATGGTGTATCAACTGGCGGTGCAAGTACTTCGGGCGTAAGTGATGGAAGTAGCTTTTCAGGCCATCCGCTTGATAACCCAGCAAGTCCTTTGTCAACAAAGGTTATTTATTTCGCATTCGATAGCAGTGCAGTAGAACCACAATATGAAGCTGTTTTGGCCGCTCATGGTGCTTATTTAGCCGCTAATGCAGGCGTGTCAGTGATTGTTGAAGGACATGCTGATGAGCGTGGTACACGCGAATACAATGTTGCGCTTAGTGAAAAACGTGCAAAAACAGTACAAAACTTATTGTCACTCCAAGGTGCTGGCGAAAACCAAACAGAAGCAGTAGCACTTGGAGAAGAAAAACCAGTTGCTATCGGGCATGATGAATCGGCTTGGCGTTTAAATCGTCGCGTTGAACTTATTTACCCAGCGCATTGATCAGTAAAAAAATATTAGGGCAGTTTGCTGCTCTTCTAGTTGTCAGTGGGGCTGCTTCGGCAGCCCTACCGCCAGTTGTTGATGGAAGTGGTCGCGTAATAGCATCTCCTGCACAGCAAGCATCAGCTTCAAGTATGCTGGGAATGTATAACCGATTGGAACAATTGCAACGTGAAGTTCAGCAAATGCGTGGTCAGATTGAAGAACAAAATTACCTGATCGAAACATTAAAGAAGCGACAGCGTGATTTATATTTGGATATAGATGGTCGAATCGCACAATTAGAATCGGGTAATTCATCAGCCTCAATCAAAGCATCATCGGGTTCGCTAGCACAGGCAGCAAATAGTGGTATATCGGCTCAAAGCAGCCCTTCAGCACCTTCGCAAACGAAAGTAAGCGGTGGGCAAGATAAGGTTGCATACGACGAAGCGTTTTCAAGTTTGAAATCAGGCGATTATCAGCAATCAATTGCTGATTTTTCTCAGTTTGTTACCACGTTTCCAACCAGTGTTTATATACCCAATGCTTTGTATTGGTTGGGTGAAGCTAGCTACGTTAGCCGAAACTTTAAGCGCGCACTAGACGAGTTTACTAAAGTTGTTTCGCAATACCCAGCTCACTCAAAAGCTAAAGACGCGATGTTAAAAATAGGCTTTATTCAATATGAGAATAAACAGTGGCAGCAAGCCCGTGAAACACTAGGAAAGGTCATCGCTTCTTATCCTGATACAACGGTTTCAAGCCTTGCACAGAAAAGACTTGAACGTATGCGTCAAGAAAAGCATTAAACAACTTCTTAATTTCTAGTTTTAATCGCTATGCCCAAAGATACTCTTCGGATTACTGAAATTTTCTACTCACTTCAAGGCGAAGGGAAAACAGTAGGCCTGCCGACAACCTTTATTCGTTTAACAGGTTGTCCCTTACGGTGTGGCTATTGTGATACAGAGTATGCTTTTTATGGTGGGGAAACGCGGAGTATTGATGAGATTGTGCAACAAGTGAATGAACTGGGTGCGCACTATATTAATGTTACTGGTGGCGAACCGTTGGCTCAGAAAAGGGTACATGAGCTGATGAAAACGCTGTGCGATGCTGGTTATCATGTTTCGCTGGAAACCAGCGGTGCCTTAGATGTGTCCGGCGTTGATCCGCGGGTTATTAAAGTGTTAGATGTGAAAACACCGGCATCTGGTGAAATGGCTAAAAATCGCCATGAAAATTACGATTGTTTAACAAAACAAGATCAAGTGAAATATGTCATTTGTGATAGAGACGATTTTCAATGGTCGAAACAACACCTGCAAGAATATGCCTTAAGTGATAAATGTGAGGTACTGTTTTCACCGGTGCAGGGTGAGCTGAAAGCAAGCGACCTTGCTAACTGGGTATTAACTGATAAATTACCAGTCAGATTTCAAATTCAATTACATAAACACCTATGGGGCGATGAGCCCGGTAAGTAGACAGTTATATACGGTTCAGAATGTTAAAAAAAGCAGTTATATTAGTGTCGGGAGGTCTTGATTCGGCTACTGTATTGGCTATTGCCAAGTCGCAAGGCTATGAGTGTTATGCGCTTAGTTTTGACTATGGGCAACGCCATGACTCAGAATTAGAAGCGGCTAGTCGACTCGCCAAAATTTATGATGTGCAAGAGCATAAAATCATTGAATTAGGGATGGGAGAGTTTGGTGGTTCTGCGTTAACAGACGACGAAATAAACGTTCCAACCGAAAAAGCAACGGGAATTCCTGTCACTTACGTGCCAGCTAGAAACACTGTATTTTTGTCAATTGCACTAGGGTGGGCCGAAGTTCTTTCGGCATGGGATATTTTTATAGGTGTTAATGCGGTGGATTATTCAGGTTACCCCGATTGTCGACAGGAGTTTATTAACGCATTTGAAAACTTAGCCAATTTAGCGACTAAGGCAGGTGTGGAAGAAGGTGGCTTTAAAATACATACACCGCTCATTAACCTTAGCAAAGCACAAATAATCCAAAAGGGTGAAGCCTTAAACGTTGATTACAGTGAAACAGTCTCATGTTATCAGGCTAATACTAAAGGTGAAGCATGCGGAGAATGTGAGTCTTGCCGCTTACGTCAACAAGGCTTTGAAAAAGCAAAAGTACAAGACCCGACACGATATCAGCACTAAATATTAATATTAGTCTTAAAAGTAACATTTAAACACTACATTCGACTTGCCTTTTTGCGTCAATCCGGTATCATTCTCGCCTCTTGGAGGGTCGTTAGCTCAGCTGGTAGAGCACCGCACTTTTAATGCGATGGTCGCGCGTTCGAATCGCGCACGACCCACCATATTTCCTCTTAGGAAACAAAGACTTAAAAGGATTTAAGTTTCTAGTAACTGTGTACTAAATAGTCGACTACAGTGAATACTACAGTAGTCTTATTTATCTCTAACTAATAGAGGGTATACGGATGCTAAATTTTCACATCAGAAAACTCACTTTAAAAAACGGCGAAAGTCGTTACCGCACTATATTTACCAAATCAGGTAAAGCGCTCAAAACCAAAACATTTCGGCGTAAGTCAGATGCTCGCTTATGGGGCAATCGCTACGTGCTTGAATATCAAGAATTAGAAGCAAGAGGCGTTAAACTTTGTACAGTTACATTTAACACACTTGCTGATGAGTATATGCAGTGGTGGACTGGTAAGGACCATGACCGCGCCAGACTCGTTCTATGGTGGGAGAGCCAACTGCGCGACATACTTCTATCTGAAATAACGCCTGAGCTTATTCGGGAGCTGTTAAAAGTTAAAAAATCCAAAGCAGCAGCTACTTATAACAAACACTTAGCGGTATTGTCTGCAATTCTTGATTACGCGATCTTGCAACAAGAAGAAGATGATACTACTACTGAATATATTAATAAGAACCCCTGTAAAGAAGTCCGCTCGTTAAAGGTGGACAACAAACGCGTTCGCTATCTGTCTGATGAAGAAAAGCCGAGACTGTTAGAATCCGCAAAGAAGATTGGTGGCTTGTTTTATTTGAAGGTGTTGATGGCGCTGACAACAGGTATGCGCAAAGGTGAGCTTGAAGAATTGCGATGGTGTGACATTGATTACACAAGAGGCTTAGCAATTCTTCCTGACACCAAAAATGATACAGCACGCCACACACCTATTCCTGATGTGGTTTTAGGGCTGGTGAAGCAACATAGGCAACTTGGAAGAGGGTTGTTGTTCCCATCGACTACCAACCCTGATAAGCCGTTTGACTATAAGAAACAATGGGCTAACTGTTTAAAGGCAGCGGATATTCATGACTTCAGGTGGCATGATATGCGACATGATACAGCTAGTACGTTAGCAAGAGACGGGCGAACGCTAAAGGAAATTTCAGAGATACTTGGACACAAATCGTTAGCTAGTACGGACAGGTATACACATTTGTGTACCGAACATAAAAGCGAAGTGCTTAATGAAACGATGAATAAGTCGATCGTTACTTGAAGTGATTTAACTGCACTCTTTTTAGAAAGAATTTAGACATAGCTTCTTGTTTGTATTTTAAGATTTAGAAAAGAATTGGAAGCAGTTAAATACAAAAAAAACACCGGTTTTTACTCCCACAGCTATTAGAGTTGACTCTGTGATTTAATTCCTCTCACGTACTTAAACAAACGGTGAGGCTACAAATGAACAGCATAACTTCTCAAACAAATTCAAACGAATCTTCGTTAAAAGAATATATTTCAAAAAAAGACTTCGGTATATCTTCAATATGCCCTGTTACGGATTCAGAACTTAACTGGATTTTTAAACAACGTGAGTATAACGGCTTCAAAAAAGCGTTCGTTAAAGTCACTGCCAGAAACTATCTGGTTCACATTCCAACATTTACTAACTGCCTAAGCGAAAAACGCGGACTGTAATCTGTGCATTACCCGCGTAATGCTGATGGCTACCGATATGGAATATCGGGCACAGATAATCGTTATCGCATGTGATATGCGGGTGATGTTCAGGTTCTTCAGTACTTTCATTAAGAAACTACAGTGATTTTGTAAAAAGGAGGAAGAATAATGACGAACATTAATTATGCTGACGTAAAGAGTAAGACTGTTTCACGTTTGCTTAAAAAGGGCAAATTAAGGGGGCGAATAGATGCGAAGTGTTGTGAATGTATCTATGACCCTATAGGAGGTGGTTCTTGGCGTTTTCAGGTTGAAAATTGCACCAGCTTGACCTGTCCGCTATACAACGTTAGAGCAATGACAATAAAAGGCGAAGTAATAAGCAAAGAAAAAGCCCCAGCCAGCGACCAAACCGAAAGGAGCTTATCTAATGCCGTTTAATAATACCGACATATTGATGAAGCCGCAAACGCGGCTAATTCATCCAAAAAACAGCCGTCTAAGAGTGGGTGAAACACCCTTATTTTCATCCCTAAGATTGTACCCCTGTTTTTATTGTTTGAAATCTTCCACAGCCCGTGCCGCACAAGGAGCAAAGGGTAAGCAAGAATTAGAAATTAGGGCGGTATTGTATAATATCTATTTCTTATCCTGCTCTTTATTAACTGCCAAAGTACAAGGAAGTGACGGCGGTTCAAACAAGCCATTAAGCGCGTGATTAAGTCGAGTTGTATTAACCTCAACAACCAACAGCTAGACATTAACGTGACAGCTAAGCAAGGATGCTATGTGGAAATACTGGAGCGAACTAAAAGCCAGTTAGACGCGATGTTGTCACACCATAGCCGCGTTATTGTTATTAGGCTAGATTTACACGTCAATCACTATGAAGATAAAAACACCCTACTATCAAAGTTCATCCGCAAATTAAGAAAGCGGTTATGCCGTCAATATGACTTAAAGCGCGTGGGCTTCATTTGGGTGCGGGAAATAGAGAAGGCTAAACAACAGCATTACCACCTAGCGATAATATTAAACGCCAACAAGGTAAGCCACCCGGCAAACGTTTATAGCTTGATTGATGATATATGGATGGGATGGGGTCAACCTAAACCCTTTCGGCCTGAATACGGTTACTACAAATTGACTCGCACCGATACGGAAACCTACCAAGAAGCATTCATGCGACTTAGCTACATGGCTAAGCAGAGAGGTAAAGGCTACAAAGCAAAGCAGGCTAACGACTTTTCGGCCAGCCGCCTAAAGCCACCATAGGGGCTTCAATCTCTCATTACTCCTTTTAAGTGTTCAGAAATAGACGTTATATAAGCCAAAATAGCTAAGTCAGGCATTTTGAATACCTTGAACGGTTAATGTTAACAAAGGGCTTTTTAACTTATGAAGCAAACCCCATGAAAGCCCCATGATTACCCCCATTATGGAATTAAGTAAATGGACAATAAACGAAAGCGCTTTAAGGCGTACAACAAACAAAGGGAAGAAGCGTTTAAGCAATGGTGTGATGATGGTTATAAGAGTCAATATCCGCCAAGATATACTCCAATGCCTGATGACCTAAAAGACCTACGCTGTGAGGCTAGAACAAAAGCGACAGGCCAGCCTTGTAAGATTAAAGCTATTTATTCAAATGGTCGGTGTAAATTACATGGTGGTTTATCCACCGGGCCGAGAACGGTAGACGGTAAAAAACACTCAGCTCAAAATGGCTTTAAGAAAGGCTGGCGTAAATGAACCCCATGAAAGGTTAACTAATGTTAAGTTTTTTGCAGGAGTCAGCTATGTCTTCGAGAGGGTTTTCATAGCAGTACGCGCGCGAGGGCTAACTAGCCCACATTGGCATTGGAGCATATAAACAAACCCCATGAAGAGGGTAAGATTAGGGGTAGGTAACTGTCAAAGTTGAACCTGCTTGGAAACTGTAAATAACCTTGTGTAACGCCAGTTAATTGAGCCTTGGCTATGGAACCTCTCAACGAATGCAATGATAGCGCTAATTCACGTTTCAACCAGTCATGGCTTTGCTTTTCGTCGTGGGTAATGAGTCCTTGCTTGACTGCATTTACTCCGTGCGAATAATATGAAGAAATGATCAACTCCATTATTTTATTAATCACCTTAGCACTGTTTATAGGCTACTTTTTAGGCCGTAACAAAGTAAAGAATGCTAGGCAGTTAAAGCGTTACCACTCAATGCCAGTTAACCCTAATGTTGAGAAAGATACAGAACCAGACTCTCTATCTGAACGGTTTTATTGTATACATCGAGGTAAGGGTAAAAGCTGCATCAGTGGTTACTTGCCTGAAGAATCAAAGAAATAAAATATTCGCTGCTATACACGTTGATATAGTGAATCAGAGAGTTGCTGCCACTGCTACAACGCTGCAAAGATCTATGAAGACATGGGCAATTATAGACTCAGGTGCTAAATAGGTTAAACCCTTGGTATTGGGCGTATTCAGTTGGTTGTTCATAAGTGGCTGTCGAGGCAAAAGGGATTAAATATAAAACTTTCATGAAATTGATTAAAGAATAATCCAACTCATTTCTTATGTCTGGCTGAGCGTAAAACTTCAGTCAGTAATTTAAGGATGGTCATGATGATGATTATGGTTTTAAATGGTATGCCTTTGGATTATAGATTTTGATTGATTGTTTTTGGTAAAAAGGAATTTTAATGATGAATGGAATGACACAGTACCATGCTAAATATTTTGCTTGGGAACTGACACGTCGTCGACGTGGTGGAGATGTAGACCGAATATCTCAATCGTTATTTGATGCCAGTGTTGATCTCAATCCTCACCAGATTGATGCAGCATTATTTGCACTAAATAACCCCTTAGCCAAAGGGGTGTTACTCGCAGATGAGGTTGGTTTAGGGAAAACCATCGAAGCAGCATTAGTGTTGTGTCAATACTGGGCCGAGCGTCGTCGAAGATTACTTGTTATTTGTCCTGCTGCACTACGTAAACAGTGGGCGTTGGAGTTGGCAGAGAAATTCCATTTACCGACTCAAGTGTTAGATTCAAAAACAGTAAAAAATTTAAAAAAAAGTGGGATCTATAACCCCTTAGATCAAAACACTATTTCCATCATTTCATACAACTTCGCTGTCACTATGGAAAAGGAGCTTAGAGCAATCCCGTGGGATTTAGTTGTCATTGATGAAGCACATAAATTACGTAATGCGCATAGAGAAAGTCATCAAACTGGTCAGAGTATCAAAAAATCGTTAGCTGGGTCTCGTAAGCTATTACTAACAGCTACACCGCTACAAAACTCTTTGATTGAACTGTATGGTTTATCGACAATCATCGATGAACATCTTTTTGGTGATGCTGTGAGTTTCCGTTCCTTATATATGAAAGGAGAAGGAGATGCGGCATCACTTAGGCAAAGATTAGCTGAGTTTACAAAACGTACATTAAGGCGAAATGTACTTGAATATATTAAATACACACAGCGTAAACCAATCACAATACCTTTTGAACCGAGTCCCGAGGAACAGCGGCTCTATGATCTTGTGTCAGGTTACTTACAACGTGAAGAGTCATATGGTTTCCCAGCAAGGCACAGGCATCTAATTGGCTTGGTCCTGCGTAAATTGTTGGCTTCTTCAACACCGGCAGTAACAGCGACATTAGAAGCGATATTAGATCGCCTCAAAAAGTTAGAACAAGAGCAAACGATAGAAGATGATTGGTTCGATAAGCTGGTCAACGAAGCTGAGTTAGATGAAGAAGAACTTGAAGGTGAAATTGATGAAGCAGAATCTACTGCTGCCATTGACATTGATAAAGTCAAACTACGTGGTGAAATAGCTGAATTAGAACAATATCTAATTCTTGCTCATAGTATTAATGAAGATGAAAAGTCTCACGCCTTATTAAAAGCACTGAATGTTGGTTTTGATAATATGGCTGAAATGGGCGCACCACGTAAAGTAGTTATATTTACAGAATCACGGCGCACACAAGATTATTTATCCAGATTTCTCGAAAACCACAGTCATGCAGGTAAGGTCGTTACTTTCAGTGGCACTAATAATAATGCTCAGCTAACAGGTATTTATCAGCGTTGGTTAAAAGACAATGTCGGCGGTGACCGTATTACTGGCAGTCCAGCCGTTGATCGTCGAACAGCGATCATTGATCACTTTAGAGACCGTGGTGAAATATTGATTGCAACTGAAGCTGCGGCTGAGGGTGTCAACCTTCAATTTTGTTCCCTAGTTATAAACTATGACCTGCCATGGAATCCTCAGAGAGTGGAACAGCGCATAGGTCGTTGTCATCGATATGGTCAGAAATTTGATGTTGTTGTTATTAATTTCCTGAATAAGCAGAACCAAGCAGATCGACGTGTTTTAGAGTTGTTATCAGACAAATTTCACCTGTTTGATGGTGTGTTTGGCGCATCAGATGAAATTTTAGGAAGAATAGAATCAGGTGTTGATTTTGAACGCCGTATTGCAGCTATTTACGATACCTGCCGAACACCACACGAAATTGAGCATGCTTTCCAAATTTTACAAAATGAAATGGGTGAAAGCATCGAACAGAAAATGCGAGAGACAGAAGAAAAACTGCTGGAGCATTTTGATGGTGAAATTCATGATCTGTTAAAAATACAGCGACAAAGGGCTGAGATAACTTTAGATCGTATTTCACGATTATTTTGGCTGTTAACATCGTTTATTCTAAAAGACAAAGCCGTTTTTAATAATGAGCAGCTTTCTTTTGACCTAAAAAAAGCACCCAATGAAGATATACACATAGGGAATTATTCACTAATACGTAAAGGTGAGGATATTCCAGAGTATGCTCATCTCTATCGTTTAAGCCATCCATTGGGTGAATACGTTATAGATACAGGGCGACGTATAGACACACCTGTGTCGGAAGTTAGGTTTAACTTAACTCAAAATGACGTAAAAATATCTGTATTAGAAAATTTAAGTAGTAAGTCAGGCTGGCTTGAACTTAATTTATTGGAACTACACAGTTTTGAAGTTGAAGAACATCTTGTTTTTAGTGCGTTGACCGACGATGAGCAGATCCTTGATCATGAGGCGTGTGAGCGATTATTTTCACTTTCAGCTACGAGCAACAATAGGGCTGAGATTGAAGCACCAGGAAAACTAAAAGAAATCGTAAATCGTCATATCAGCATAACGCTTAATCAAGCATTAGAAGAAAATGATCAATATTTCCAGCGTGAGCGAGATAAGCTTGAACAATGGGCTGAAGATCAAATTTATTCAAGTGAGCAGGTATTAGTTGATACAAAAGATAAGATACGAGATTGTAAGCGCCGTAGTCGCCTTGCCGAGACAATGGAGGAGCAAGAGCATCTACTGAAGGAACTGAGGGCATTAGAGCGTCAGCAACGTCGTCAGAGACAAGATATCTTTGATGTTGAAGATGAGATAGAAGCTAAACGTGATCAACTAATAGAAGCGTTGGAAAAACGATTAAAGCAGAAAACAATCATTCATCCATTGTTTAAAATACGATGGGTTTTAGGTTAAATATTCCCTATCGGGAATATTATCGTTGTGTTTGGCCAGTTTGCTGTGTATATTTACCGAACGGGAATATTTCTTGGAAAAGGTCTCTAAAAAATGAAAACGTTACCGAGCGGGAAAATATTAAACACTAAATCATTGGGTGATGTCATTCGTCAGCAACGAAAATCACAAGGTGCGACACAAGTTGAGTTTGCGTCGTTATGTGGCGTCGGTGTGCGATTTATTTCTGATTTGGAAAATGGTAAACCAACGGTTGAAATGGGTAAAGTCCTACAAGTGCTTAATAGTTTGGGCTTGGAATTAGCTATTCAGCCACGAGGCTGGACACACTCAGACTTCACTATTGAAACATCAGGTAAATCATCGTGAGCCAAGTACTTGATGTGTATTTATCAACAGAACGTGTAGGAAAACTATACTTAGATGATGAGCGACGTTTTGTATTTGAATATCATGCTGATTGGGTGGCAGCACATAAGTCACAGCCGTTATCGTTAAGTTTGCCCGTACGTGTTGAGCCATACCATGATGCACGTGCCCAACCGTTTTTTGCTAATTTACTGCCCGAAGCAGAAATAAGGCACCTCATAGCGAAAAGCTTAGGCTTGTCAGAAAAGAATGATTTTGCGCTATTAGAAGCTATTGGGGGAGAGTGTGCGGGTGCTGTGAGTTTGTTTCTCGAAGGAACAGTACTTCCAACGCATAAGGGTTATAAAAAACTTAATGATAATGCATTAAACCAATTGATTGCTGATTTGCCGGTACAGCCAATGATGGTGGGTGAACAAGGTATAAGGTTATCGCTTGCAGGCGCACAAAATAAACTGCCCGTTTTTTACGATGGTAATACGGTCAACATACCAAGGGGAGTGGCGGCAAGTAGTCATATTTTAAAACCGCCAATGCCGCATTATCCTAATACAGTCGAGAATGAGTATTTCTGTATGCAATTGGCTGATAAAATAAATTTAAATGTGCCTGAAACGCAGCTTTTACATAAAGCAGTGCCGTTATATCTCGTCACACGTTATGACCGTATTCGTGATGAGCATGGTGATTTAATACGCTTGCCCCAAGAAGACTTTTGTCAGGCAATGGCAATTCCTCCTAATAACAAGTATGAAAAAGAAGGTGGGCCAAGCCTAAAGGCGTGTTTTGAATTAGTACGAAATCATAGCATTCAACCTGCCAAGGATTTACCAGAATTATTGAATTGGGTGATATTCAATGTCTTGATTGGCAATGCAGATGCTCACGGCAAAAATGTTTCATTAATGCTGACGCCAGCAGGACCGAAGTTAGCACCATTTTATGACCTTATGAGTACAGCGATTTATCCCAACCTTGCTCAAAAAATGGCAATGAAAATTGGTGGTGAAGATCGTCCTGACTGGATAATTGCAAGACGGTGGGAACAGTTTTCAAAAGATATTGGCATAAATCTAAAATTGGTTCGACATAGATGTATAACAATGGCTGATGAATTGTCTTATCAAGCAGTTAGTTTGGAATCTGAATTTCAGAAACAGCATGGCGAAAATGATCAGATTAAAAAAATAGTGGCGCTGATAGAGCAACGAAAAAGGAAGCTCAACACCATCTTCGGTTCAAGTAAATAACTAAAAAATAATGGAAGTAAGGCATGGCTATCAAAAACAGCAAACTCACTAAATTCACAAGCTTATTGAAGGAGCTTTTTCAGCTCAATCAACCTGAGCTGGATTTTGGTATTTATCGCATCATGCATGCTCGAAAAGACGATATAAATCGTTTTATTGAGCAAGACTTACCAAAGGTTGTAAACACTGCATTTAGTGATTTTGAATCACAAGATAAGGTGGTAGTACAACAAGAATTGGTAAAAGCAAAAAAAGCAGCTGAAGATGCAGGGTTTGATGCATCACAATCTCCAAAAGTACGGGAATTAGAAGCGCAATACTCACAATCAGTCGATACAGATCGTGAAGAAGGTGAAGTATATGATGCGTTACTGACTTTCTTTAGCCGTTATTACGACGAAGGTGATTTTATTTCTCGTCGTGTTTATAAAGAGGGCACCTATGCCATACCTTATAGCGGCGAAGAAGTCACACTACATTGGGCAAACAAAGATCAGTATTACATCAAATCATCAGAATCATTACGAGACTTTTGTTTTCGCTTAAAGTCCGAGCAGCCAGAAAATCCAATGCGAGTTCATTTCCGTGTAGTTGATGCTGAAGCAGGCGCACAAAATAACAATAAAGAAGCGGATGATGCCAAACGTGTCTTTATCTTAGATCAAGAGAATCCGTGGGAAATTAAAGATAACGAGCTGAATATTTATTTCTATTACCGTGCGTCAAATCTTGATGATTGGACTGACGATGCATTAGAGAAGGCAACAGCGGCAGCTAAGAAAAAGCCGCCAACCTTAGATCACTTAAAGCAAATTGCCGAACAACACTTACTTAGTTTAAATGGGGGCGTACCTGATGAGTGGAGAGAGCTATTAGAAGTAAAGTATAAAAAAACAGATGGTGAACTGGCTGACTATAGCGTGTTAATGAGTCAGCTAAATTTATACACCAAGAAAAATACCTTTGATTATTTCATTCATAAAAACTTAGGTGAATTCCTAACTCGTGAACTTGATTTTTATATCAAAAATGAACTGTTCCGATGGGAAGATATCAGCAATATGAAAAGCAACCCTGCTCGGCTTGCACCGTTATTATCCAAGATAGAAGTCATTAGAACTATTGGTGAAAAAATCATCGCCTTCCTTGCTCAACTGGAAAATTTTCAAAAGAAACTCTGGCTTAAAAAGAAATTTGTTACCGAGACAAACTACTGCATTACCTTGGACCGGTTAGCTGAACAGGCAGATTTATTAGCTGAAATTACCGCGAATGAATTACAACGAAAACAATGGCAAGAGCTTGTTGAGCTTGATTTAGAACAATTTGATCAAGAAATTAAAGCAGGAGATTGGATAACACAATCAAAATATCGCTATTTGATGGTTGATACAGGTTTGTTTGATGAGGTTTTCAGAGCACATTTATTAGGTCAATTTGATGGCTTGGATGAACAATGTGATGGTGTATTGATTAATAGTGATAATTTCCAGGCACTGGAAATGATGAAGGAAAAATATAAGGAGCAAGTAAAGTGTATTTATATTGATCCTCCATACAATACAAATGCATCGGAAATACTTTACAAAAACTCTTATAAACACTCATCGTGGATTAGTTTAATTAATGATAGGCTGAGTAGCGGTAAACATCTACTATCAGATAAAGGTATACATTGTATAACTATCGATGATGTTGAGTTCCATCGAGTAAAGCCTGTTGTCGAAAATATTTTCAATCCTGAGAACACATTGGGGGTTGCATGTATCAAAAATAACCCGTCAGGTAGGTCTACTGCAAATGGATTTTCCATTGCTCATGAGTACGCTATTTTTTCGTCCAAATCTGAAGATACACATATTGGGCGTTTAGACAGGAGTGCAGATCAAAAAGCGAGATATAAAGAAAAAGATGAGATCGGTTACTTTGAATGGGTTAACTTTAGAAAACACGGTGGAGTAAAGAGTGATGCTCCAACAATGTTTTACCCAATATATGTAAGTAAAAACTCTCTTCGAGTTCCTGAATGTGAGTGGGATGGGAATGAATGGAAGGTGCTTGAGGAGCCAAAGTCAGATGAAACAATAGTTTTTCCTATAGATGAATCTGGAAAAGAGCGACGTTGGAAATGGGGGATAGATCGATTTAAAAGTGAACCATCAGAATTTACTGTAAAAAAAGACAAAAATTCTCAATTAACAGCATATGTTAAAGCGAGAATGAATGATGAGGGCATGCTCCCATTAACTTGGTGGGAGAAAAAAGAATATTCAGCAACATCATACGGAACTAATCTATTAAAAAATATATTTGGAGATTTAGATAATTTTTCTTATCCAAAGTCTGTTTTTGCTGTTATGGACTCACTTAGAGTGAGTACTTTAGGTGTTGATGATACTGTTTTAGACTATTTTGGTGGGTCGGGCACAACTGGGCATGCCGTTGTTAATCTTAATCGAGAAGATAGTGGTAAACGAAAATATCTTCTTGTAGAAATGGGGGCCTATTTTGATACGGTTGTTAAGCCTCGAATTCAAAAAGTAATTTATTCTCAAGATTGGAAAGCAGGAAAGCCAGTAGCTAATGAAAATGACAGTTTTAATGGTATTTCACATTGTTTTAAATATCTTCGACTTGAAAGTTATGAAGATACCTTAGCCAACCTACAGTTAAAGCGTACCCCCGTTCAAAATGACCTTTTATCATCGAATAGTGCTGATGAGCAATCAGCCCGTGAATCTTATTTATTAAACTATATGCTTAATGTTGAGACACAAGGTTCTGCCTCACTACTTGATATCAGTAAGTTTATTGATCCGACGGCTTATCAATTAAAAGTACGTAATCCTACAGGTGATGAAACTAAGCTGATTAATGTTGATTTACTGGAAACCTTTAATTGGTTGTTGGGTTTAACGGTTGAACATATCAATGCACCTATCTATTTTACTGCTGAGTTATCACAAGCTGATCATGGTCGTTGGCAAGCTGATGTTAAACGCCAAGCTGATGGGAAATGGTGGTTTAGAACGGTTGCAGGCACGAACCGAAAAGGGCAGAAGATTTTAATTGTTTGGCGTAATTTACCATCTGTTATAGCTAATGAAGCTAATGAAGCTAATGAAGCTAATGGATTGGTGATGGATAATGCTGTGTTAGATGCCGTGTTAATCGACAAACTCAGTGTGCGAATGACTGAAAGCCAAGATGATGAATTTGATATTTTATACGTGAACGGCGATCACAATATAACCATTCCTAAAAACCGCCAAGGTGGCTTGATGGAATCTCGCGTGAAATTGATTGAAGAAGACTTCCATCGTTTGATGTTTAGTAGCATAGAGCATTGATATGGCTAAACGTAGAACAAGAAGAAGGAATAACACCTTGCCATTTAGTGCCCAATTAATTGTTGCTCAGTGGTTATTTGCCAAATTTGGTTTCGAATCAACCAATGGTCGATTTTTAATGGATAATCGAGAGGTGCCGTTAATTGAAGCACTGCGTGATCGTTATCAATTAAAAGGTGATACGACACTTCGTAATAGTGAAGGTGAGCATGCCATTGTGTCGCGCTTATTGGCTGAAGCGGATGGTTTGCCTGGTATTTCCGATGATGAATTGCGTGAATATGATCGGAATATCAAGCATCTTACTGAAAAGCTAAATGACGGTAGAGCGATTGCCTGTGAACAAGCGATTGAGTGGAAATATTTTCAATACTTAATGTTGCTGTTTACGGAAGTTTATCTTGATTGGCTATTTCAAAAGCCTGAAGCCTTGAGAGATGAATTGAATAGTCATATCGAGACATGGAATTTAGCACATGAAGATGAAACTCCGCTCACGCTATTAGATACGAAAGACATGCCGTGGCTTGAGTTAAACAAGGTGGCGTATTGGAGTGCGACGGGTTCAGGTAAAACGCTGATCATGCATGCCAATATTTTGCAGTATCAATATTATCTTGAGCGGTATGGTAATAAAAAGGATTTAGGTAGAATTATCCTGCTTACACCCAATGAAGGGTTAACCCGCCAACATATTCAAGAGCTGGCGATTGCAGGGATTGAGGCGGCACCTTTTACTAAAAATCAGGGTTCATTGTTTGATAAGGCCGTAATCGTTATCGACATCAATAAATTTCGAGATGAAGGTAAGGATAAAACGGTCTCTACAGCATCATTTGGCAATAATAATTTAGTATTGGTAGATGAGGGACATAGAGGAACATCTTCTGGTGGTGATGGAACGTTTTTAAGACACAGAAATGCTTTATGTGAAAAAGGTTTTTCTTTTGAATATTCTGCCACGTTTGCTCAAGCAGCCATGAAGAGTGACGCTATTCGTCAACAATATTCTAAAGCCATCTTATTTGATTATTCTTACCGTCATTTTTATGCAGATGGCTATGGCAAGCAATCTCAAATTTTGAACCTGCAAAGTAGTTTAGATGATAGTGAACAATATAAATATTTGGTTGCTTCGTTATTAAGTTTTTATCAGCAACGGCGAGTGTTTGACGACAAGCAAGCCTTATGGAAAACATTCAATATTGAACCACCGTTATGGATCTTTGTTAGCAGTAGAGTTACTGCCAAAGGGATAAAGGGAGAAGAATCTGACAGTATTCAAGTTTTGAAGTTTATAGATAATGTCCTCAATAAACGCGAAGCTACAATTACTGCTATACGTAGATTACTTGAAGAAGGTTTAGTTGCCAGTGGTGGCACAAACCTTTTGCATGGGCGATTTGATTATTTAAAGGGGCTAACCGAAACGGCTGATGCTATTTACGATGATATGTTGGATAGAGTATTTCATACCACGGGTGGTCGATTGTACATAGAAAATATCTCTGGTGCGGCTGGTGAAATAGCATTACGTGGTGGTGTTGCAGATACACCATTTGGTGTTATTAACGTGGGTGACGATACTAAGTTGGTTAAGCTGTGTGAACAAAATGGACTTGAAGTGCAAGAAGCTCGCTTTAGCGGATCACTGTTTAGTGATATTAATAAGCCAAATTCAAAAGTGAATCTATTAGTAGGTTCGCGTAAATTCACTGAAGGTTGGAGCAGTTGGCGTGTATCTAATATGACGCTGATGAACATTGGTAGTAGTGAAGGTGCTCAAATTATCCAGTTGTTTGGTCGTGGTGTACGTCTTAAAGGCTGGAATGAAACTTTAAAACGCTCTGCTGAAGTCGTTATGCAGTTACCAGAAGGCATAGAACGTCCTAAAGAAATTTCTGTATTAGAAACATTGAATATCTTTGGTGTAAAAGCGGACTACATAGCCCAATTCCGTAAAGAACTTGAAGCTGAAGAAATTTTGGTTAATGAAGGCTTGCAGGAATATCGCTTGCCATTAAAACCTATGTCGCCAATGCCAGGTACGATTGGTTTAATCAGGTTGCAAGAAATGGTTGAAGGCCGATCGATTGGTAAACAAGGCAGTGCCTTTAGTAATTTAGCGGAACAAGTTTTTTTATTATCCCCTAACAAATTAACGGGTAGCGAAAGGGCATACTTTATTGATCCAGTAAAAGTAACACTGGATTGGTATCCAAAGTTGAAAGGTTTTGCTGCTGATGGTCTGGGGCAGATACAGGTAAACCGTAACACGGATAAGCTGTCAAAACTTCATTTAGCAATGCTTGATACTGATAGATTATATTTTGAGTTATTACAATTTAAGAGAGATAAACGCTGGGCAAGTCTGACCTTAAGCCGTGATGAAATACCACAAATTTTAGCAAATACAAATTGGTACACATTACATGTACCGAAAGAAGCGCTATCTATTCATGCATTGAACGGCGTTAAAGTTTGGCATGATATTGCAATCAGTTTGCTTAAAAAATATTGTGAAGTTTTCTATGGCTTAAGACGCAGGCAATGGGAAGCAGATAAGCTTGAGTATAGGCCCTTAAAAGATGATAAACGGATTTTACCTTGTGTTAGCAAAGAGACACCCGATGGTAGTTATATTGTAACGGTTGATCTTGGTCGCCATGAGGCGCTGATTAAACAGCTGGACAACTTACAAGAGAAAGTTAAAAACAATAAAGCGAGCGAATGGGCTGGAACAGCAACTAATGGCTTAGAATTTGTTTGGTGTGAAAGGCACCTTTACCAGCCTTTGATCGCTCAACATGATAAAGAGATTGAAGTATCCCCAGTGCCGTTAAATAAAGGTGAACAACAGTTTGTATCAGACATTCAAAAGGCAATAGAAAATGATGTTATGGCGAGTTATGACACATATCTATTGCGTAATGAAAGCAAGGGAGATGGTGTCGGTTTCTTTGTAGATGGCGGATTTTATCCTGATTTTATTCTTTGGCTAGTCAAAGAAGATCAACAGAAAATCATCTTCATCGATCCGAAAGGCTTACGTAATTTAGGTATTAATGACCCAAAGATTCGATTTTATAAAACGATTAAAGATATTGAGTCAGACTTGCATGACAAAAATCCAGCCTATAAAAATATTGAGATGCATGCCTTTTTAGTTTCAAACACTAACTCATCTGTCTTGGAAAGCCTGTGGTCAATTGATGATTTTAAAATCAGCAAAGAAGAAATGGATGCTCGGAATATATTATTTCCAGTCGAAGATTCAGAAAGCTATATAAAGAAACTGATTGATAAAGTGGAACTATGAAATATAGTCCTGATGTTGCTGTAATCCGAATTGTTCGTTAATAGATAATATTGATAAAACTGGAAGTATTAGAATCGAATCAGTTGCCAAATGATTAACAAGGATTAGTCAATTCAGAGTGGTTGCAAAACTACAGTAAAAACTACAGTGGTTTATTCTATTTCATACGCTTTCATACTTCTTTACAATCCGGCTAACTTCAGTTACTCTTTGTTTTATAAGGAGTTATAAGTTGTATGCAGTTTTTAGAATTAGTCTAAGACGAACTTTTAATGCGATGGTCGCGCGTTCGAATCGCGCACGACCCACCATCCTAATCAAAAAAAGCCGACATAATCGTCGGCTTTTTTGTGCTCGTAGGTTGGGGACGCTGCTTAAACTCAACACGCCAACCAGACACATTGTGATCCAGTATTCTTTGACTGGATCTCCAGCATTTTAGATTTGATGCGCGGCTTTGTACGAGACCAAAATATTACTGTTTACCGATTACCGATAGTTCAACTAGGTAGTTTGATAGCACTTTATCTTGGGCTGTTTCTTTTTTTGCTACCGCTGTTATTTTATCTGGGTTTGTAACACGTATATGGAAAAGGCGCAGATGCTCTGCAGTATTTAACTTAGCTTGATCCTTTACGTTATTTTTAATTATGATCAGATCTGTTTTTATGGAAGGAGTAGAACTTGCATTGTTATGGACAAAGTATTGGCCAATGCTGGTTATCGCCTTACTTTCACTGATTACAGCACGGTGGTTAGTTAAATATCAAATGTATTAAGTAGACCTTATTAAATCGTTATATTCTCTTTACATTAGTGTGGAAATGGATATTTAATTGATTATAAAGGCAAGGAGTCATTATGGAACATAGAGACCCTAGTAAAAGTGTTAACACGTTAGACCGTATTATTCACGCTGCTGAAGGAAAAATAACGGCGGGGATTTCACCAACATCAATGATGTTAGCTTATATCGATTGGGCTATACATTTGGCTAATTCGCCTGGGAAACAAGGCGAGCTGATTAAAAAAGCGATGAAAAAAAATAGCCGCTTTTTGAGTTATGTTGTTAAGTGTTTGACTCACCTTGGAAATGATGTGGACAACCAGCGTTGTATAGAACCGTTGCCACAAGATAAGCGCTTTGAATCAGATGCATGGAAGAGATTACCGTTTTCACTTTATGCTCAGTCATTTTTATTGACTCAGCAGTGGTGGCACAACGCGATAACGGGTGTTAATGGTGTTTCTAAGCATCATGAGAATGTTGTTTCGTTTACGACACGCCAGTTGCTGGATGTGATCTCTCCCTCAAATTTTTTGCTGACAAACCCGGATTTATTAAAGGTCACCGAACAAGAAGGGGGGCAAAACTTAGTAAGGGGAATGCAAAACCTCTTGGAAGATTGGGGACGAAGTAGCAGGGGTGAAGGCCCTGTCGGTATTGAAGCATTCAAAATAGGGGAAAACCTAGCCACAACGCCAGGGAAGGTTGTGTATAGCAATCACTTGATTGAATTGATTCAATATAGCCCGACGACTGACAAGGTTTATGCGGAGCCGATTCTTTTTGTGCCAGCTTGGATTATGAAATATTACATCATGGATTTATCTGAACATAATTCAATGGTTAAGTTCTTGGTCGATAATGGGTATACGGTTTTTATGATTTCTTGGAAGAACCCAACAGAGGAAGATCGTGATTTAACACTAGAAAATTATATAGACTTGGGTGTAGGGCATGCATTAGAGCAAGTTTCATCAGTGATACCGAATAAAAAAATTCATACAGTTGGTTATTGTTTAGGAGGGACCTTATTAACATTGGTTGCCGCAGCATTGGCTAAAGAAGATAACAGTATCATTGGTTCAATTACGTTATTTGCTGCACAGACTGATTTCTCTGAGGCTGGAGAGTTAATGCTTTTTATTGACCACAGTCAGGTTGCTTACTTAGAGGATATGATGTGGGAACAAGGTTACCTAGATACAAAACAGATGAAGGGAGCATTCCAGTTATTGCGTTCCAATGATTTAATCTGGTCAAGGGTATTACATGATTATTTGTTGGGGCAACGCGCACCAATGAATGACTTAATGGCTTGGAATAGCGATGCAACAAGAATGCCTTACAAAATGCACTCTGAGTATCTTGAACAGCTTTTCATGAATAATGATTTTTCAGAACATCGTTACAAGGTTCATGGTAAACCTGTTTCTTTAGGGGATATTGATTGTCCGCTCTTTGTTGTAGGAGCGGAGAAGGATCATGTGGCACCATGGAAATCAGTCTACAAAATCAAACACTTAACGCGTACAGAGGTGACCTTTTTACTGACTAGTGGTGGACATAATGCAGGGATCATTAGTGAGCCTGGTCACCGAAACCGTCATTACCGTGTTTCATTAAAGAAAAAAAGTGATAAGTACCTTTCACCTGATAAATGGTTGGAGTCAACAGGTGTTAAAGAAGGTTCGTGGTGGTTGGAATGGGAGCGCTGGTTGGTCAGTAAAAATGAGGCGGAAAAGGTCGCACCATCAAAAATGGGTATAAAGGGTAGCGTGGCTAAAAGCTTGATAGATGCTCCAGGACATTATGTTTTAGAACATTAAGTGTTTGATCAGATCAAATAAAAATACTCACTAGGCTTGAAGAGAACTTAAGGGCAAACAAAGATTGTTATGTAGATGGGCTGGCTATTAACACCGGCGTGTTGGAAGAAGAGAACTTGCGGATACTAAGTGTATATCATCATTTAAGTGAAGCTAAAACAATATTAAAAGCCGATGTTAGTAAAGTTAATGTAGCTTTATATACGATAACTGCCAAAGAGGTGGTTTCGAGGTTATTGGCGCGGTTGGTGGGGTGGTTTTTCTCATCTTACCTTTATTTGCATTTTTTAATGCGGGTGATATATCTCTAAACCAAAGGCTGGCTCAGTAACTGTTGGCATCATGCTGGGTTTGTTTTTAGGTAAGCAATTAGTTTTTTTGGTTTTAGTTGGTTAGCCATTAAGTTAAAATTAGAGGCACTATCTAGTGGAAGTAATTGGATGCAATTATATGGAGTCTCTATTCTGACTGGTATAGGTTTCATGATGAGCTTGTTTATTGTCTCTCTAACCTCCACCGATGCCAGCTTGTTTCAATATACTGATAAACTAGCTATCTTGTTGGGTTCCTTTGCATCGGGAGTTTTTGGTTACTGGATCCTTAATTGTTGCAGAAAACAGTCTACTTAGAAGGGTAGAGATATGTCATCGGGTTATCTTGAAGATTTAATTATTCTACTGGTGGCTGCCGTAGCGGTGGTGCCGATATGCCAAACGTTAAAACTGGGTGCTGTTCCTGGCTTTTTGATTGCAGGTTTAGCTGTTGGTCCATCCGGCCTAGGGCTCATTCATAATCTATCTGAAATCCGTCACTTTGCTGAAATAGGCATAGCCTTTCTTTTATTTGTGATTGGGATTGAGCTTAAGCCGTCGCGACTCTGGCAGATGAAACGAATGGTTTTTGGTTTAGGTACGCTCCAAGTGCTGATAACAGGCTTGGTCCTTGTTGCAGTGAGTTACTATGTTTTTGAAGTTCCATTACAAGCAGCGGCAATTATTGGTCCGGCATTAGCGCTGTCATCAACAGCTTTTGTTTTGCAACTTTTAAGTGAGCAACGTTTGTTGAAATCAACATACGGTAGAACATCATTTTCGATTCTCCTTCTTCAGGATTTGGCCGTTGTGCCGTTACTGGCATTGGTCAGTCTTTTAGGCGTGTCAGAAATAAGTATGGGGGATGATATTGGTTTAGCGCTGGCAGAGTCTGTATTTACTCTGTTGATGGTGATTTTATTTGGACGCTATTTTTTACACCCTGTTCTTCATCGGATTGCGTTAACAAAAATTCCAGAAGTGTTTACGGCGTCAGCTATATTGGTTGTTCTTGGTGTGTCGTTGATTGCCGAGAAGGTTGGCTTATCAATGGCGATGGGCGCGTTTATAGTTGGTATGCTGATGTCTGATTCCTCCTATAAACATCAGGTTATTTCTGAAATTAAACCGTTTAGAGGGCTGCTATTGGGGTTGTTTTTTATGACAATGGGGATGTCATTAAACCTTGGCTTGCTGATTGATCAGCCGTTGCTTTCAATGGGGCTAGTTGCGTTATTGATTGGTATTAAAATACTGATTTTATTCCCATTAACTTATATGTTTGGTTTAAGTAAGGGGAAAAGCTTAGCGGTTTCATTGGTTTTGGCTCAAAGTGGTGAATTTGCATTGGTGCTGTTTTCCTTATCACTAGACTCCGGCATTTTAGCGCCGGCCCTTCATCAACAACTGTTATTAGTGATCTTAATTAGTTTATTGGTCACGCCAATATTGGCCGAATGTGCAAGAAAGGTGGTGACGAAGAAGAAATTGATAGGAATAAACCCTTCCGAAGTGCCTAAATCATCGCCAATAATACTAGCGGGTTTTGGTCGTGTTGGGCACCGGATAGGAGATATTCTAAAGTTAGCGGGAAAACCCTTTGTTGCAATTGATATCGACCCTAATATTGTTCGAAAATCTCAAGCGAATAACCTTCCTGTCTATTATGGAGATGTTTGTAATAAAGGATTGCTTGATTCAGTTGGTGTCGGAGATTCGCGCATAGTCATTGTGACGGTTAATGATATGGAAACATCAAAATTAATTGTTGGGTCTTTACGGCAAACTTACCCAGATTTAGCGATTTACGTTAGGGGAGGCAATTCATTAGAGTGTACCCAGTTATTAGAAGTAGGGGCCTCAGCAGCTGTATCAGACACCATAGAAGCGAGCATTGAATTGGCTGGGATGGGGTTAACTTCCTTAAAGGTAGCGGAAAAAGAAAAGAAAAGTATTCTGACCAACTACGCTAAACATTATTATGAGCAAATAAAACTAGCGAAGAAATACTAGCTTGGTTTGTTTAGATTGAACAGCGCTATCAATCACCTAAAATAAAATTTTTTTGAGAATAAAAAAGTTTTATTTTCAGTAGCGGTACTTCTATGGTTTATTTTTTTTAGTTTAGTTATTTACGGGACGTATTTTTTTGTTGGTACATTAATGAGTCGGCTTGGTTTAATAAAGACTCTATTGATGGGGTTTGTTCTAGATCAATGGGGATAATACCTTCACTGAATTCAATGTTATAACCACGATTGGCTGTTTTATTGTATAGCCTTAGAGCACGACGAAAACGGGCCATTGTTTTTTCGGCAGGTTGAGCGAGGGTGTCAGTTAATAAAATAGCGAATTCATCACCTCCTATCCGTGCAAACACGTCAGACTTCCTGAATGATTTTTTCATTAATTCAGCAAAGGCAATTAGCGCAGTGTCTCCTTCAGCATGTCCAAATGTATCATTAATGGGTTTAAAACTATTGAGGTCTAGAAAAGCAATCGAAACAGGAATATTTTGGCGGGTGCATATTGTTAGACTATGTTCAGCTAATTTAATAAAGCCTCTTCGGTTAGATATTTTTGTGAGTTCATCAAGCGTTGCTAGTTCGATAGCCATCAGTTCGCGTGATGCAAGGTCAGCAAGATCATTCAAGATATCTAAGTCTTCTTGACTAATATCCCTGGGCTCTTGATCAATAATACATAACGTGCCCAACATACTGCCGTCTAAGTGCCTTAGTGGGCAACCAGCATAGAAACGAATGAACGGGTCATTTAGCACGAGTGGGTTATCTGCAAAACGTGGGTCAACCAGTGTGTCAGGGACGATGAAAATGTCATTACCCAAAATAGTATGCCCACAAAACGAAATATCTCGGGGTGTTTCACAGACACTAAGGCCAACACAAGATTTGAACCATTGACGGTTTTCATCTACAAGGCTGACCAGAGCAATGGGAACATTAAACATGCGTTTAGCTAGGCGTGTTAAACGGTCAAACCGCTCTTCTGGCGGCGTGTCTAAGACATTGAGTGAATGAAGTGCTTTGAGACGGCTTTGCTCATTATCCGGAATGATTGGTTTTTCCATTAAACCCTCTTTAGTTTAAGGTATCTTTAAAGAGTATAGGTGTTAGTGTCTACTTTACAAGACCATTTTTTAGGATTTGTTCAAACTTTTTAACGGGCACAGGTTTAGAGTAAAGGTAGCCTTGACCATAGTCACAGCCCATTTCACTTAATAAGTCTTGTTGTGCTAATGTTTCAATACCTTCTGCGACAACTTCTATACCGAGGGCGTGAGCCATAACAATAATGGCATTACATAACTCACGTTTGTCACTGTTTTCAACAATTTCTTGGGTAAAGGATTTGTCTATTTTTAAGAAGTCAAAGCCAAATTTATTTAAATAGGACAGTGATGAGTAACCGGTTCCAAAGTCATCTAGGGACAGTTTTACGCCGTTATGCTGCATTTGTTTAAATTGCAACATTATGTTTGGGTCTTCTTGGAGTAATAGACTTTCGGTGATTTCAACGACTAAGCCAGGTTCTGGGTAGTTTGATGCTCGACTTAGGGTGTCCATCCAATCGGCGTGTTGACTGAGTGATTTAAACTGCACAGGCGATTTGTTAATACTCACTTGGAAGTCAGCTTGAAAATGTTGACGCCAATGCTTTAGTTGGGCTAACGCCTGTTGAAACACCCAATCGCCAATATCTATGATTAGGCCAGACTCTTCTGCGATAGGGATAAACTGTAGCGGACTAATAATGTCTCTTTGTGGATGATTCCAGCGTAATAAGGCTTCTGCTTTTATAACAGTGTTAGTTCTTAGCGAGATAATGGGCTGATAATAGAGTTCTAACTGATTTGACGGTAATGCGGTACGTAGGTCATTTAAAATAGAGGCCCGATAATTTGCATTTTCTTGCATGGTTTTGGTGAAGTAACAAAAACGACCTTTCCCCTGAGCTTTTGCGTAATACATTGCTTGGTCTGCATGCCTTAATAAATCAACGATGCTGTCTCCATCATCAGGGTAAAAGGCAATGCCTATGCTAGCGGACACATAAGCAATTTCTGTATCGAGCTTAAACGGCCGGCTTAATGATTCAATAATAGCATTAGCGACGCGCTCTACACTGTGCGGGTTGTTTAAGTCCGTCATAACGATGGTAAACTCATCGCCGCCTAGTCTAGCGAGCAAGTCGGTTTCGCGGACACACTCAGAAATACGTTTTGCCGCGTCAATCAATAATAAATCACCGAGATCATGTCCTAATGAGTCATTAACTTCTTTAAAATGATCTAAATCTGCAAAAAGTACGGCAAACGGAATTTTAGTTCGATGATATTTGGTTATTTCTTCACTAATGCGTGTTTTTAACAGATTGCGGTTTGGCAATTTTGTTAGGCTGTCATGATTGGCCTGTTTAATAAGCAGCTCATCCATTTTTTTCTTTTCGGTAATGTCTGAAAATAATGCCGCACGCTGAAGTACCTCGCCGTTATCATCGTAAATAGTTGTTATTGTTAGCTATTCTGTGTAATGTTCGCCATTTTTCCGTTTATGCCAGACTTCCCCTTGCCATTGGCCAGTATCAGCCAATGATTTCCACATCTTGTCGTAAAATTTTTCATCGTGCCGACCTGATCTTAAAATATGAGGGGTTTTACCAATTACTTCTTCAACAGAGTATCCCGTCACGGTAGTAAAAGAGGGGTTAGCGGTAATAATTTTATAGTCTTTATCAATTAACAACATGGCTTCAACAGAATGTTGGAAAATGGCATTGGCTAGGTTTAGTTGTTTATTAGCTTCGTATCGTTGAATAGCGATTTCAATTAATTTGACATAAAAAGAAAATAACTCAATATTTTGAGTCGTCATAGGCATTGCTTTGTCGCGAAAATGTATAGCAATAACGCAAGTGTCGTCTGATGAGAGGTCGATGGGTTCTAACCAGCAGGCATTAAACCCTGTTTCGGACATTATTTTATAGTCAGTTGGCTGCTGGCTACTGGTGGGAGTACGCTCTATGATTTTTCGGCCTTGCTGTATTGCTTGCTTATATAAGCAGTTGCTGGACTCTGTAAAGCTTTGGCTAATAGCTTGTTGGTAACTATCTGGCATTGAAGGGGCCGCTATTAGAGATAATTGGTTCTGAGCGTCAGCTAATAAAATGCTACATCGGGTATGCGGTATTTCATGTTCTAATCCGGTAGCAATTTTTTCTAGTACGGTAGCTAGGTTACGAGAGTCTAATAATTGCCTAAGCACTTCTTTGTGGAGCTGCTCTTGTTGCTCTTTTCGTTTACGCTGGCTTATGTCATGAACGGTAGCCTGGATCAGTAACTGGTTATCTATTACCATCGAGCTGAGTTCTACGGATGCAGGAAATAGCTCGCCATTAAGTTTTTTTAAGTTCCATTCGAAAGACTGTTTTTGTTCCCTAAGAGCCAAAGTAATATATCGTGCGGCAGTTAAGGTTGATTTAGAGCCGTTTGGTTGAGTGGTGGCAGACCAATCGGTTATCTTGGTACCAATAAATTGGTCTCGATGATGGCAGCCAAGCAGTTTTAAACAAGTTGTATTGCAATCAATGAGTTTTTCACTATCACAGATGATGATTGCGGATTGAGCTGTTTCAAATAAAGCTTTGTATTTAATCTCAGACGCTTTAAGGTCTATGGCCTGAATTGCAAGCTTGGTTGAGAGACTTTGGTTGTATTGCTTCGTTAAATTAGTTTCATTTGTATGTGAAACAGGGGCATCTATTGGAGTTTTTTTCTCAACGGGCGAAAGTATATTTTTAATTTGAATGATAAATTGCTCAGGGTCTGTTGGTTTGGCGATGAATAAATCGGCGCCAACTTCTTTTGCTAAAGCTTCATCAACATCTTCAGTAAAGGTTGCTGAATAAAAAACAAAAGGAATCTTTTGATAGCGTTCATCAGACTTAGTAGACAGGCAAAAGCGGTACCCGTCCATTTCTGGCATTAAGATATCGCTGATAATCAGGTCAAATTTTTGTTTAGCCAATTTATCCATCGCATCTTGACCATTTTCTGCACCAACGGTTTGGTAGCCATGCCCTTTTAAAAGGGTCATCAGCATCAACCGATCATCTTCGATATCTTCTGCAATTAAAATGGTGTTTATAGCTAACATGACGCTAATGCTTGGTGGATTTGATCGATGATAGTGTCTGGGTTAATGGGTTTTTCGATATAACCAGAACACCCTGCTTTGAGGGCTTTATCCTTATCGCCATCTAGAGCATAAGACGTTAATGCAACGACGGGAATGTGGCGATGGGGTGTGGATTGTTTAATTTGTTGTGTCGCTTCTAAGCCACTCATATCAGGTAGCTGTATATCCATTAAGATTAAGTCAGGTTGCTCATCCAGCGCTTTGTTAACCGCCTGTGTACCATTAACAGCTTCAATGGTTAGAAAGGCATTGTTATTTAGGATGTAGGTAATAAGGTAACGGTTATCAGGGTTATCATCGACAATTAAAATAGTTTTCATTTGCTGGCTCCTCCAATGGGTAATGTTAAAGAGAAGTTGCTACCTTTATTAGGTTCGCTGGTCATGGTTATTTGTCCACCAAGTTTGTTAGCTAATCGTTGTGAAAGATAAAGCCCTAAGCCAGTGCCTTTACCTCGTGGATTGTTGGCTTGAGTTGGGTTGAGTTTGCTAAACGGTAAAAAAAGTTTGTTGGTATCATCGTCGCTGATTCCGATGCCAGTGTCAGAGAAAGTCACGGTAAAAAACGATTCTCTTTGAGTGAGTGAGATGATGATTTCTCCCTCATTGGAGAATTTAATGGCGTTATCCAGTAGGTTAATTAGGATTTGTTTAATACGGCGCTTATCACTAAAACAAGAAAAGCTTTCAGGTAGGTTTGATCGAATAGTTAACTGCTTGTCTAAACAGGCTTTTGAGAGTATTTGGATAACGTCTTTTATTAACTCGATTAGATCAAAATTATGGTTAGTAATTGACACAACACCTGACTCTATTTTACTGACATCTATCACATCATTAATCAGGGTTAATAAGTGAGACGCGCTCTTTTTGACAATGCCGAGTTGTTTAGCTTGTTCATCGGTGATCTCGCCGCTCATGCCTTGCAACATAATGCCGGTGAAACCAATGATTGAGTTTAAGGGAGTTCTTAGCTCATGACTCATAGAGGCGATGAACATGCTTTTTATTTGGTCCATTTCCAGTAGTTTTTGATTGGCGCTGAGCAGGTCTTTGGTTCGTGATGCAACACGGCGTTCTAAATCAGCGTTCAGTAATTCAATGTGCTGTTTAAGTTGTAATTGCTTGGCCATTTCTTCTTCCAACTCGGTGTTTTTTTGTTCGAGTTCAAGCAGTTTATCTTCTAGTTTATGGACTAATCGGCTGCTGTATTGCCGTAAATACTGTTGTTCAGATTCTATCAGTGGGCTTTTAGCATCGGGTGTGATGTTGTTCTTTTCAACTTTAAACGGTTTGGCTAACTCTTCTTTTATGATGTTTAATAAGTCTTGTGTTTTTTGAGGTTTGATGAGAAAACGATTTGCGCCAAGTTTTAATCCAAACTCTTTATCTTTTTCATCGGTATACGTGGCCGTATAGAAAATGAAGGGGATGGAGCAAAAACGGTCATTTTGCTGAACTTGTCTACAAAACTCGTAACCGTCCATAATGGGCATTAAAATATCGCTGATAATTAAATCAATATGGTTAGACGTAGTGAGTTGTGCTAAGGCATCTTCACCATTGACAGCGCTGAGGACCTTATACCCCTCTCGTTGTAAAATGCGTGACAATAACTCCAAGTTTTCTGAAAGATCATCGACGACTAGAATAGTTTGCATGGTCATACTCTTAAGCCTTATGGCTGAGTTTCATCACAACTTTTCTCAGCGTTTTTTGATTGAAAGGTGGCATGTAAAAGCTCTATTTTTTCAATCAGTTGGTCTAAGTTAATGGGTTTGGGTTCATAGTGGTCGCAACCCGCATTAATGGCTTTTTCTTGATCTGATGTCATAGCATGAGAGGTGACGGCGATAATAGGCGTATGCTTGCCTAGCGGCTTTTCATGTTTACGAATGGTTTTAGTTGCCTGCCAACCATCAATGATCGGTAAATTCATATCCATTAAAATGACATCAGGCGATACTGACAAGGCTAACTCAATGCCTTGTTGACCATCTTCAGCAAGGATCATGTGGTAGCCTTTTCTATATAAGCGTCTACTCAACATATCACGGTTCATTTCATTATCCTCCACCAGTAGAATTTTAAGTGTCATAGGCTTTTAGAGCACTAGTTTGGATGCGGTTAATAATTTGCAGAATGACATTATCGGTATTCATGAGTAGTGATGTTTTGGTAATGATTTGTTGAGTCGAGGTCTTTAAGAGGTCTTTTTCAACGGGTGATAGATCTTTGGCTGTCATAACGATGATGGGAATTTCTTTGGTATTGGGTAGTTGGTGTAGTTTTTCTAAGAATGTAAAGCCATCCATTTCAGGCATCATCAGGTCTAACAGAATCAAGTCGGGGAAGTGGTTTCTTATTTTATTAACGCCTTCTTTACCGTTGAGTGCTTTTGTTATGGTGCAACCGAAATTTTCGAGGGCTTGCTCCAGTTTAGCTATGGTGCTTGCCTCATCTTCGATAATTAATATTTCAGGCATTTTGTTGTTGCTAATAGCTTTACTGACGACACGTAATAAATTGTTTTTATTAACAGGTTTGTTAAGGTAGTCAATTGCGCCCAATTCAAAAGCTTTTTTCTTTTCATCTAAAAAGGTGCTCATGACAACAGGGATCTGTGCGGTACGTTGATCAGATTTTAAAATTTGTAAAACTGTCCAGCCGTTCATTTCGGGCATCATGATGTCTAATATGATGACTGAGGGGGCGTGCTCACGGGCTTTTTTAACACCAGCTTTGCCATCTTGAGCGGTAATGATCTTAAATGGCATTTTATTAAGGTGTCGGCTCAATAATGTGTGTACTTGGGGGTCATCATCAATGATTAAGATGGAGCCTTTAGGACTACTTTCAGGCGAAGTGTTTTCTTTTGGTTGTTCTGCTAAATAGGTTTTTATTTTAACGAGGGTTGATATATCAATGGGTAACGTTACCGTAAATGTTGAGCCGCTCCCTTTGGCGCTATTGACCTTAATTTCACCACCCATTAGTTGGCAGATTTCCTCGCTTATCGGTAGACCTAGCCCAGTACCACCATATTGTCGAGTCGTACCACTATCTACTTGAACAAAGGGGATGAAAACTTTATCTAATTGGCCGGGTGTCATACCAATACCGGTATCTTCTACGCTAAAAATGAGTTGTGAGTTTTCCTTTTGTACAGACAATGTTACCTGCCCCTGTTCTGTGAATTTGCTTGCGTTTGACAATAAATTAAGGAGAACTTGGCATACCTTTACAGTGTCAGTAATGCAATCACCAAGATCGTCTGGGCATATAACATTGAAGGTGTTTCCATTTTTTTCAATTTGCTTTTGTGCGACTGTTACGACCTGATTAATAAGTCTTGAAATAGCAATTTTTTCTGGCATCAATTCAACTCGGCCAGCTTCAATTTTAGCTAAATCGAGCACATCGTTGATTAGGCTCAGTAGGTGATTGCCTGCCGTGTGAATTTTTTCTAAGTCTGCTACTTGTTGTGTAAGACCAACGTCTTGAGCATCTTCAGTTAATAATTCGCTATAACCAATAATAGCGTTTAACGGTGTTCGTAGTTCATGTGACATATTGGCAAGAAACTCAGACTTCATTTGGTTAGCTACCTCTGCGGACTGTTTCGCTAATAAGAGTTCTTTCTCGATCGCTTGACGCTCGGTAATGTCACGCATAATACCGGTATAAAAATGCCGGTCAGCAACAACAGTTTCGCTGACAGAGAGGTCCATTGGGAAGGTGCTGCCATCTTTACGAAGGCCTGTTACTTCGCGGCCAGTGCCGATATGCTCATTGTGATATAGCTCAGGTATTAATATATTAATGTTTTTGCCAATGACTTCTTCTGGCTGGTATTGGAAAATACGTGTGGCGGCGGCATTGAAGCTTTCAAGTGTGCCTTTGGAGTCTAAGGTGATAATGCCATCTGCCACGGTATTTAAAATGGCATTTAAACGTGCTTCACTTTCTCGAATAATAGTGCTGGCCGCCATGGCTTCGTTATGAGCCAGTTCATCTTGCACCCAGTTTGCTAAATCGTTTAGCACTTTTTTTTCAGTGGATGAGAGTTTTTTGGGTTGTGAATCAATCAAGCATAATGTGCCGATAGCAAAGCCACTTTTTGTTTGGAGAGGGGTGCCTGCATAAAACCGAATATTAGGTGCTGCAGTGACTAAAGGGTTGTCTTTAAATCGTGGATCTAAGAGGGTGTCTTGAACTTCAAATACATCGGATTGTAAAATAGTGTGGCCGCAGAAAGAAATTTCTCGGGATGTTTCACACACAGAAAGGCCTTGTTTGGATTTAAACCACTGGCGATCTTCATCCACTAAGCTAATTAACGCAATGGGCACGTTAAAAAACTGCTGAGCAATGTTTGTTATGCGGTCAAAACGCTCTTCATCTGGCGTATCAAGAATGTTGAGCTTTTTAAGAGCCTCTAGACGTTGAGTTTCATTGCTGGGTTGTTTGGGAGCATCCATCCATGAGTCCTATTCAGCATACCTATGAGTTAACTGTAACTCGATAGTATTATTTTGTACATGGATCTACCTCTCACTTTTAAGATGTTTGAAATAAAATAAAGTCTTCAAATTAGGTTGATTAGTGTTTTTTTATGTTGTCCTAGCTAGTCAAAAGCCTTCTTGATGTCGGTAAATTTTTCGGTAATGGCATGGACATTACGATAGCCCATTTCATGTAGTCTGGCTGCGGCTAAAGATGCACGGCCACCTCCTGCGCAATGGATAAGAATGAGAGTATCAGGGTCGGTGCAATGGTTTTGTACTTTCATTTCTAATAGGCCGCGAGGAATGTTGATGGCCTGTTCAAGCTTTGATTCGGCGGTCTCATGTGGTTCTCGAACATCCAAAATAATCAGGTTATTTGACTGCCCGGCAAGTTCTTTAGCTGCAACGGCATCAAGGCAATTGCATATTTTTTGGGCTTCTTTAATAAAATCACTGGCGGGTTTGATCATGAGATTATCCTTTTAAGTAGAAGTTTAATAATAAATTTTTGACACAAAAAAAGCAGCCGGGAAGGGCTGCTTTTTAATGTTACTTAAACATAAATTCTTAGTGTCCAGCGCTTGCGTCAGGGAGTTGAATGGTAATCCATTTCCACTCCGTTAGTGCATCAACGTCGACCTCGATTCCTTCTCTGCCAAAGCCACTGTCGCCTGTACCGCCAAAAGGTACGTGAGGTTCGTCATACAAAGTAGGGGCATTGATATGAACCATGCCAGAGTCAATGTTCTCGGCAAAATCTAAGGCTTTATTTAAGTCGTTAGTAATAATAGCCGAGCTGAGTCCATAGGGCGTATCATTTGCCATCTCGAGAGCGGCCTCATAATCTTTAACCGAATAGACCGAGGTTACAGGGCCAAAAGTTTCTTCGTAGCAAACATCCATCTCTTCTGTGATCCCGGTTAGGATCGTTGGCTCACATTTATTACCCTGCCAGTTACCGCCGGTTTCGATGGTAGCACCTTTTTCTACTGCATTGTCTATATGACGGCGTACTCGGTCACGCTGGCGTTGAGAGATAATAGGGCCAAGGATGGTGGACATTTCACGTAAGTCGCCCATAGACAGTTGGCTTGCCGCTTGTTTATAGGCTGCGATGAATTGATCATAAATACCTTCTTCAACAATGATTCTGCTGGAGGCCATACAGGCTTGGCCTTGGTATAAAAACATACCAAAAATAGCCGTTTTGACTGCTAATCCAAGGTCAGCATCTGCCAAGATAACGAGTGGGCTTTTTCCGCCAAGCTCAAGCACGGCGTGTTTCATTTGTTTACCGCAAATTTCACCAATATGTTTACCTACTCGGCTAGAACCAGTAAACATCACTGTTTTAACCAGTGGGTGGCTGTTTAAGGTATCACCTACGTCAACACCAAAGCCAGAGACAACATTAACAGAACCCGCAGGGAAGCCGGCTTCATGCAGTAGTTGAGCAAAACGGAAAGACAGTGTTGGTGCTTCTTCTGAGGACAGTAGTACAACGGTGTTGCCCGTTGCCAAGGGTGATGCGACTAATTTTGCTGCTTTAATCAATGGTACGTTGAACGGTGTGATGGCTGCAACAACGCCTAAAGGTTTACGCACGCTCATGCTGATTCGGCCCGGCGTGTCAGATGGCATGGTTTGCCCCGTGACGCGACGCGCTACGCCTGCAGCAGCGCGTAAATGGGTGATAGCATAGCCAATCTCAAAATTGGCTTTGTTTATTGGCGAGCCGATTTCGTCAATTAGAATGTCTGTAAACTCAGCACGATCCCTTTCCATTAAATCAGCGGCTTTACACAACATTGCTTCAATATCCTTAGCTAATGTTTTGCTATAGGTTTGAAAGCAATGATGTGCTGCTTCTACTGCTTTGTTAATGTCTGCATCATTTGACTCAGCGGCTTGGCAGTAGAGTGAATCGTCTAACGGGTTTAGAACGTCAAAATATTTTCCACTGTCAGGTTGGGTGTGCTCACCGTTTATCCATAGTTCATGTTTGGTAGTCATGTTTGTCCTTTAATATTTAAAGTCTTTAAGTTAATGTTTTAATTGAAAAGCTTGCTATTAGTGGGCTTGATCGTAACCAGGCATTTGAATCGTAATCCATTTCCATTGTGTTAACGCATCAATATCAACATCAACACCTTCACGACCGAAGCCACTGTCGCCAATACCGCCAAATGGTACATGTGGTTCATCGTAAACACTTGGCGCATTGATATGTATCATGCCTGTTTCTACTTCATGTGCTAACGATAGCGCTTTGTTAAGGTCGTTGGTGTGAATAGCACCGCTGAGCCCATAATGTGTATCATTTGCGAGTGCTAACGCCTCTTCAGCGTTTTCAACAGAGTAAATGGAGGTCACCGGGCCAAACGTTTCTTGGCGACAGACAATCATGTCCTCGGTGACATTGGTAAGAATAGTCGGCTGACAACGGTTGCCTTCCCACTCACCACCGGTAACGAGAGTCGCCCCTTTTGATACGGCATCTTCAATATGTGTGCGTACTCGGTTGCGTTGGCGTGGTGAAATAATGGGCCCCAAGATGGTCGACATCTCATGTAAGTCTCCCATTGATAACTGCTTGGCCGCAGCGCTATACATTTCAACAAATTGATCGTACACAGCTGCTTCTACAATAATACGGCTGGATGCAATACATGCTTGGCCTTGATAAAAGAACATGCCGATAATGGCATTTTGTACCGCTAATCCAAGGTCGGCATCAGCTAAAACGATATAGGGGCTTTTACCACCGAGTTCTAGAACACAGGGTTTCATGTTACGGCCACAAATTTCGCTGATGTGTTTACCGACTACACTGGAACCGGTGAACATAACGGCTTTTACTAGAGGGTGGTCGGTCAAAAAGTCACCAACATCCACACCGAAACCAGACACGACATTTAAGCTGCCTGCAGGAAAGCCTGCTTCTTCTATCAATTTGGCAAAGCGGAAAGAGACCGCAGGTGCTTCTTCGGAGGTTAATAATACAACAGTATTACCAGTCGCTAACGGCGAGGCGACTAATTTTGCAGCTTTTAATAAGGGAACATTAAACGGAGTAATAGCAGCAACAACGCCCAATGGCTTACGCACACTCATGCTTAAACGGCCCGGTGTGTCAGACGGCATGGTTTGACCTGTAATACGACGTGCGCTACCGGCAGCAGCGCGGAGCTGGCCAATTGTTTGAGTGACCTCAAATTGTGCTTTGTTGATTGGAGAGCCGACTTCATCAATTAGGATTTCAAGGAATTCTTCACGGTCTCTTTCGAGCAGGTCAGCGGCTTTTGTAAGCATTGCTTCACGGTCTTTAGCTAAGCATTTTCGATAGCTGGAGAAGCAAGCATGAGCAGCATCTACTGCGTTGTTGATATCTGTTTGATTAGACTCGGCGGCTTTGCAATAAAGGCTGTCATCTAGCGGGTTAAGGACATCAAAATATTTTCCAGAAGCTGGTTTTGTGTGCTCTCCATTAATCCAAAGGTCATAGGTTTTAATCATAATAAGTATCTACTGTTAGTAAGGTTTGAAGAATAAGTTAATTAAAATAACTCGGCGTATTGTTACAACTCAATTATGCTGAGTCGTGCATTAAACAAAATGCTTAGTGACACGACTCAGCAATAATAATATGGAGCAGTTTTAACCAAAAACAGACTGCGGATCGAGTGCTTTTTTAACACGGTTTTTAAGTGTTTTGAGTCCATCTAGACTGACGGCATCAACGGCTTCTTGCATGTCCGCATCCACTAGGCAAGTAGGGTATCCTTGAGCTGAAAAGTCGTCAATAAGCTGCTTAGTGAGTTGACGTGCTTGTGCTAGTTTTTCAGCATCACCTGTAGGGTAGAGCACTTGAAGCTGCGTCATCATGGTACGCCATGTCAGCGCAAACTGACCGATGATGTTAAGCTCCGCTGGGTTGTTAACGCTTTCTAGCAGCGTTTGCATCTTAACTGCATCGTCACCATCAATTGGGCTAGCAAAATGTACATTGATGGATGAGTAGCCTGATAAGTTTGGATTAATTGTATTGAATTTTCCATCCATCTTCATTTCACGCTGAGCCCAGATAGGGTTATTGGCTGTTTCCTCAGGCATTAAAAATTTAGCCCCTTCAATTTGGCTGAAGGCGCCATTAATAGCTTGCCATAAGAAATCAACGTTGGCTGGCATGTTATACAAAGCACCGTACATATTCCAAGCACCCAATTGGTGTTTTGTCGCCGCTTCATCGTTGTTACCAATGTCTTCCAGGGCTTCAGTAGAGAATTGCAAGGCGTCAGACTTTGCGGAAGCAACAGTTACCGTATTTGGAACCAGCATATTAATTTTCATGTCGCGCATAATCTCAACGGCTTGATTCATGGCTGCTTCGTTTGGCAGTTGAATGGCAAACGGTCTATAAGCTGGTGCCTTGGGCATTAGCCAGATACCTACTTTGGTAATAATGCCTAAGCTTGATTGGGTAAAGGTGCCGTCAATATAGGGACCAAAACCATATTTAAATAATTGCCACGAGTCGCTGTTTGGCATCGCCCCCATACCTGTACGTATTAAACGACCATTCGCGAGCATCACTTCCATACCACATTGCATCATGAGGTGGTCACCATACGGCGTGTAGCCATAACTTCTATTACTGATCCCACCTGAAACCGATTGAGTTGAGTTTTTATCAAAATCAACGATAAAAGGAATGTTATTGGCTTCTAAGTATTCATTGAGTTGAGCATAGCTAACGCCAGGCTCGATCAGTGCATAAGCAGCTTGAGTGTTAACTTCGATAATACTATTAAGCTTTTTAAGATCAATAACTACGATGGCACCTTTTGCGGGAATAGGCGCGGTGTTTATTTCTCCAGGGCTTAATAGGTTGAACAAGGAATAGCTTTCATCTGTGGAAGAGACCAGTAGATTTTTTAATTCCTCTAGATTGCTAGGCGTTACCACGGCGATGACTTCACGCTCACCATTATTGATGCGGTCTGTTAGAAATTGATATTCTGTAGGTTGATCTGAAGCGCTAATGACGTTGTCAGCACCTAATAAGCCGTTAAGGTTTTCTATAATATTTTTCATGCTGATAAACCTATTTATATTGAGCCGGAGGCATAATTATTGGATATGGTTTTTCAGGATCAACCCTGAAAAATGCTTCCCGTTCCTCGTAATCTATGGAAGTAGCAGGCTCACTATCTCGCCATGTAAACTCACAGGCGCTACAATGAAAGATTGTCCAAACGAGTTCACCTTGAGCATTGAGACCTTTATGTTCAACTCGGATTTTTTCTTCGGCGGCTTGGCAGCGTGGGCATAAACTCATGATTGACCTCCATTTTGTAATGATTGAATAACCTTAGCTAATTCATCAATATTTGCCCCCGATGGTGGGGTAACAATTTTTGAGTCGGAACCCAATTTATCGGGTGGCATAAAGCTTGTTGCATCAATAATTAAGCGATGACCTTTGCCCGCAACTTCTGCTGCCGGATCAATCGGAATCAATGGCATATTGGGGATAACAATCGTGTCATCAGCCCGGGTACGTGTTGATAAGGCCCACATCACTTCGTTTAGGTCGAAAGGATCAACATCATCATCAACCATGATTAAGTTTTTAAGGTACATGGTGCCATGTGGCGTGCCAAGTGCTCGCATGGCCACTGATTTTGCGAAGCCAGCAAACCGATTCTTAACCGATATTACGCCGGTAAGGCCATGCTGATACAAGGCGTTAACAGCAACAACTTCAGGAAAGTCTTTTTTAAGTTGTGCGTAGATTGGTGCTGATGTGTTTAGGCCAATTAAGGTGTCGTGCTCTGTCCAGCCGCGACCAATGTAAATATTTTCAAAAATAGGGTCGTTGCGGTGTGAAATAGCCGTTACTTTAAAGCGAGGTATTTTTCTAACGCCACTATAACTGCCAGGGAACTCACCAAAAGGCCCTTCAAAGCTACGCACACCATTCATTAGTTCTGCTTCGATAACCATTTCTGAATCAGCCAAAATATCCATGCCGTTGCCTGATTTTGTTAGTCGTAGCGGACTACCCATCATTTGAGATGCATAGGCAAACTCAGACTCTTCATAACCAACAGGTGTTGCTGCAAACATACACATAGCTGGGTGGTTGCCGAGCATGACGGATATTTTTAATGGTACATTTTCTTGTTCAGCAGCGACAATGTGACGACCCATATCATGTGCAGGAACTGACAGCAGGGTAAACTCGCCCGGTGCTTGCACTTGAATACGGTAAATCCCGACGTTTTGCTTACCAAAGTTTTCGGGGTCTCGTGGGTCACGGCTGACAACATTAGCCTTGCCGATATAAAAGCCACCGTCATATTCATTAATACGATAAAGCGGTAATAAATCATAAAGGTTGAAGTTGTCAGTCAGGCGATTTTCGTTGACTGGAGCAGCTTCTGGTTCAATAAAATCGAGTAGTGGTTTATCGTCACCCCAACGAGAAATAATGTCGTAAAACAATTCTTTTATAGTGGTGCCTTTAGGGTGCCCCAACAATAGTGCTAGATTGGTGAAACTACCATGTACGCCTAGGACGAGTTTTTTGCCTGGGTAGCCAGCGATATTATTAAATATAACAGCTGGGCCATTCATTGAATCACGACCAGCAGCAACAGCTATATTGCGAATATCTGGTTCAGGCATGACTTCATCAGTCCAAGTAATACATTGGCCATTTTCTTCTAAAAATTCTAGAAAATCACGTAAGCTGCCAATACGTTCGCCAACAGCTTTGGCTTCAGCGGATAACGGTTTTTTGTCGGTACTCATTATTTGCTTTCCTTATTTGCGTGTGCTTTAGCACTGTCAACGATATATGCTGCTAAGTTATCTAGTTCCTTATCATTAATGTCTGTTGGGCGGAAAGGAGGCATCTCTAGCAGCCCGTCTCTAACAATATATTTAATATAGTCAGGAACTAAGTCTGTACGTTCTCTAATAACGGCTAGATCCTTGCCACGAACTAGAGCAAGTTGTTTGGTGGCTGCATACGCATTACCAGAATCGTGACAACCAGCGCAGTGTAGGTCAAAAATTACCTTTCCTGAGCGGTTGCTAGGCTCATAGTTTGAAGTAGGCTCTGCCACAGTTTCAGGAATTACGGCAGTTTCTTTTTGAGTGCTTGGTTCTGGGTTTGTTGCAGAATCTGTTGTTTGTTGATCGCAAGCAGTCAAAAACAGAAGACTTGTAATAATTAAAAAATATTTACTCATGACTCACCCCTTAAATTTTTTGGCCAAATACCCTGTTTTCCTGGAGAAAGGATTCCATTTGGGTCTAATTCATCTTTTAGGGCGTGATGGGTGTCCCAAAGTGCGTTGTCGTTCCATGAAAATGTGCCAGCGATTTGGTCCATAAAGGATAAGTGAGTACGGTATTCGCCGTATCCTAAGGCGGCTGCCTCATCAACTAAAATAGCGAATAGATCGTGAGCGCGCTTTTTCTCTTCTGGGCTCATGCGGTTAAACATCAGCATAAAGATATGGTGTTGATCTCGCCAGCCAATTAAGAATTCGCCAATGTAGTCAAAGCCGTATTCGTGTGCACGTTTTTCAATCATCTTGTATTGATTCATAGATGATTTGCCATCAGCGGCTGAAATAGGCGAGAAGTTAATATGACCACCGCCACCAACCCAATTCAGTAGGCTGAACTCAGTCATATTAGGAACACCTTTCATTAGTTTGACGCGGTAATCCCAACCGGGGTCACCTTTTCTGGTGTCGTCATAATGAAATTTTGCGCCTGGAATACTACCAAATGTATCTCTGATAACATCCATATTGTTTTTCATCATCGGGCCTGGGCCGTATACAGCACCGTAGTAATTCCAGATACCCAAATCGAGGTCCTTAGCCATTTTTTTACGATGACTGTCTGGCATTGGGCCTTTGCCCGTATAGTATTGACTACGGCTAACAGACATGGCTGCTTCCCATAGTAAATCAACAGTCATTGGTGCATTATGAATGACTTGATTAACCCGAAGTGGTAACGAGAGGTCGGTTACTGTTTCAAGGTCATGCTCATTTTCCAGAGTAATCATAAAAGGTGTATAGCCCGGAGGTTCTGGCATTAACCAGATGCCCATACGGGTAATGACACCAAAGTTTGATTGGGTGAATAATCCATCAATCGCAGCGCCTTGACCGTACTTGTAGAGGCCGCCTGTTTTACTGTTTGCAGTAGTATCCATGCCGGTTTCAACGACAGTACCATCAGCAAGCACGACTTGCATACCACATTGCATTAATAGATGATCGCCATAAGGTGTGTAGCCAGCGCCGTGCTCAGAGGTGTTACCGACAATTCCGCCCCAGGCGGGTGCGGCACAATCAATCCAAAGCTTTGAGCCTTTTTCTTGAAGGTAGTTATATAAGTCATAATAGCTCACACCAGGCTCAACGATTGCGTAACCATGTTTCTCGTTAACCTCAAGAATTCTATTCATGAGCTTTAAATCCAGAACAATATAGCCGGGCTTACGAGGAGCGGGTCCACCGTAGGCAAAGTTTTTACCGGTGGAAATTGTCCAAACAGGTATTTTGTAATTATTAACGATGGCAAGAATTTTTTGGATTTGCTCAACATTATGAGGTGCAACAGCAGCGGATGGAGCAAAGTCAGCATCATTGGTGGTGTTATAAGGGTCGCGATAGCTGCGAAGTTCTTTTATGTCATCCAAGTAAACATATTCTTTGCCGACGACTTTTTCGATCTCGGCAATCGCCGCATTAAGCTGGCCTAAAGTGATGCCTTGTGGGAGTGGTTTAGTCATGGTTGTTCCAATTGTTATTTGTTTTTATTTGGGCTTAAAGACCAAGAGACTAAGAAGTCATGTTGATCGGTATTGGCTAGGCTGATCTGTGTTTTTTGCGTCACGAGCTGGGCATTCCCTCTCGGTAAAACTCGCATATGATTTGCAAGCCATTGCGGCCATTGTTCTTTTGCGTTTTTTAGTGATGAGGTAATTAGTTCAGCAGAGTCTTTCGAACTAGAGACTTCGTGCGTCAACATGTTTCCGGAATAATGATGTGTGGCTGAATATTGGGTGTAAAAACCAAAGTCCTTTGCGATTTGTTCAAGGGCAAAAAAATCGGAATCTCTGGTTAAGCCTGAAATTTGGCCCATAGGGGACTCTTTGCAAAACTCTCTAAGCAGGTCAAAGTGTTGGCCAATATCTAAATCGATATTAGACTTGCGCTCGGCAACATTGGAGATAAAATGTTTTGAATGAGCTGAATGCTCATCTGCAAAGACCAGTAATGGGATTTCTTCAGAGCCGGTGAAAACCTGTTGAAGCGCTTGAGATGGCGTGGCTAATAAGGCGACATTAGTGGCCAGTGCGGATTTAATAAAAGTGCGTCTGCTTAACATAAGCTCCTCTTCGAGTGTAATTATTTAAAGGTGGGTGATTATTATTTTGAAAGACCTTGCCACCGGGCTACATAATCTACATTAGAAATATCTAATGTGTCTAGTATTCTTCCAACTGAATGATTAACTATGTCGTCGATAGACTTTGGCTGAATATAAAAGGCCGGTACGGGCGGTGCAATGATGGCGCCCATCTCGGAGAGGGTCGTCATATTTCTTAAGTGAACAAGGTTTAAGGGTGTTTCACGAACCATTAAAATAAGTTTTCGGCGTTCTTTTAGTATCACGTCTGCAGCTCTAGAGACTAGATTATCAGCTATACCATTGGCAATGGAGCCGAGTGTTTTCATAGAGCATGGCGCAATAACCATACCGTCGGTGATAAATGAGCCGCTTGAAATTGATGCGCCAATATCTTTTGGGTGATGCGTTACGTCGGCCAGCGACATAAGCTCTTGTTTATCCATATTTAATTCATATTGAGCAGTTAGTGCACCCGCATTGGAAAGAATCAAATGTGTTTCAACGTCATCGACAGTTTGCAGAATTTCAAGTAAACGGGTACCGTAAATAGACCCGGTAGCCCCAGTTATAGCGATAATTATTTTTCTCATGGAATCTTATTGTTGTTAGATTAAATGACTCTATCGCCTAACAAAAGCAGCGTCAATATTAAGTGAGAATAAAATGAGCCAAAAACATCTTCCGTTAGATATTCAAAAAAAAATTGTTATTGATTTTCTTAAGCAGTGCAATGATTACAGTGAATTGATGCTTAACAAGTATCAACAGCAACTGTCAGATCAAGATTTAAAGGATTCCGCCAGTCAAAAAATCCATGATTGGAACACCTATAAAGATTTTAATGAGTACGCTATTAATGAGCTTGATGGTGATGAATTAGATGACTGGTTTAAATAACCCTTGGGTTAAATGACTTCATGGGCTCTATGCTAAGCTGTCGGTCCAACTTTATTCTTAACCCGTTTTGATTATGGTGCATGTAAAGGATGATAGATTAATGCCAAGTGATGATTTGAAGGACCGCATACGGTTTTCCTTTGAGTCAGGGCATATTTGGTTAGGCGAACAACGCATGTTGTTGATGCATAGTGCAGCATCTGGGTCTATGCGTAAGGAGTTAGTGGAAACTCTGGGTGTCGAACATGCTAAAGGCATTATGATGCGTACTGGGTTTCAAGCAGGTGTGGCAGACGCAAGGCTAGCAAAAAAGTTACGACCAGGGGCATCTGAGCTAGACCAATTTATGGTAGGCCCCGAGCTTCATCAGTTAGAAGGTTTGGTAAGCGTTAAAGTCAACCAAATTGAAATTGATGTGCTGAAAAAACGATTTTATATGGAGCTTGTCTGGAAAGACTCCTATGAAAGTGAGGCGCATAAAAAAGCATATGGCATTGCCACAGACCCTGTTTGTTGGATGGAGGTTGGTTATGCCAGTGGTTATAGTTCGGAGTTTACTGGGCAATCTATTTTATTTGTTGAGCAAGCTTGCAATGGGTGTGGTGCTGATGATTGTGTAGTGATTGGAAAGCCAGTTGACGAGTGGGAAAATTCAGAAGAGTGGACGAAATATTATGAGTCAGAAAGTATTGTCGATAAAATTCTTAATCTACGTGATGAGGTGGTCAATTTAAGATCTTCAATAAAAAATATTAATAATGAACAGCAAGACATCGTTGGCGAGTCTAAATCATTTCATAGTGCCTTTGCTTTATTACAAAAAGCAACACAAGGGCCTGTTACGGTTCTCTTGTTAGGTGAAACAGGGGTTGGAAAGGAGTTGTTTGCTCGTTCACTTCATCGAAAGAGCGCTAGGAGCGAAAAAAATTTCATCGCTATAAATTGTGCGGCGATTCCAGAAGATTTATTAGAATCTGAATTATTTGGTGTTGAAAAAGGGGCTTATACGGGTGCGCATGAATCTCGAAAAGGGCGTTTTGAGCGAGCGAATGGCGGGACATTATTTTTAGATGAGATAGGGGACCTGTCCTATTCGGCGCAAGCAAAATTACTACGTGTGTTGCAAGAAGGAGAGTTGGAACGAGTTGGCGGTACTAAAGTGATTTCTGTAGATGTTCGTGTTGTGGCGGCTACACATACAGACTTGCTCGATAAGGTTGAGTCAGGTGATTTTAGACGCGATTTATTTTATCGTTTAAATGTCTATCCGATTACTATTCCACCACTTAGAGAAAGGCAAGGTGATATTGCTTTATTAGCTGAGAGTTTTGTTGATCAATATAGAGTGAAGTATCAAAAAGAAATTAAAGGAGTGACTGAGCATGCCATGGTTCAACTGGAGCGATATGAGTGGCCGGGGAATATCCGTGAGCTTGAAAATGTAATTGAGCGAGGTGTTTTACTTTGTGAAAATGGTGGCTCTATTGAACTAGAACACCTTTTTGCGATGATGGATATTGATGAGAATTCTGAGGGAATAGTTAATGAGAATGGCCAGTTGAAAACTCTAAAGAAAGGGCTTTATAACCAATTTGTTGATATGTTTTTTGAGGCCCAGAATAACCTATTTGATATAGAGGAGACGATTCTTAAAGAAGCGGTTAAAAGGTCGAGTGGTAATTTATCGGGTGCCGCTAGAAAACTGGGAATGACGCGACCACAATTGGCGTATAGGCTTGGAAAAATAAAAGAAGATAAGTAATTACCCTGCCTTAGTTTCTTTTTGAAGCTTCAGTTTGTTGTTCGCGATATTGTTGGGGGCTCATACCAAACCATCGTTTAAAGCTACGTCTAAAGTTTGCAGGATCAGTGTAGCCAAAAATAACAGACAAAGTGTCTATAGCTATAACGCTTCTCCGTAAATAGCCGCTGGCCTGAAATGCGTAAACTTCATCTTTTATTTTTTGGAAAGAGGTTTGTTGGTCTTTAAGCCGCCTGATGAGAGTGCGAGGTGTAAGGCCAAAATGTATGGCGGTATACTCAAGTGTTGGAGAGCAACTTAAATTTGCAGATATATAGTCGTATATTTCGGTGCTGATATTTATATCGCGCCGCAGCTGGTGATGGGCTTCTTGGCACTGTTCCAGCGCAATTTGGTACATGTGTTTATCGGCATTAGGGTTTGCTGTGTTCTTCATAGCAATGGGAAGGCGAATTTCGAGGTGGCCAGAATTAAAATGAACGGGACAATGAAAATATTGTCCATAGCTATCAGCGTAACTTGGTTTGAAGCTATTCATGTATAAGTTAGCCTCAGTCATGGGTCTACCAAGAATAAACTCAATAATATGCTGTAATAACATGAGCATGGCCTCAATAAAAATAAGGTGGGCGGCTTTTAGGCTATCTGTCAGCGTTAAGCGAATGATGTAATCTTCACCATGGGTGAGCGTTGTATATAAAATAAAAGGTGTTCGAATTTGGCTGTACCGCTGAAAAATATTGATGGCATCCGATAACGTAGGACTATTGATGGCTGCCCAGCCAACAGGGCCGTGAGTTGAAGGGTGTAGGAACGAACCCAGTAATAGACCAATAGCTGGATTGTTACTTAGTTTCCTTGTATTAAGGATAACCTTAATAAATTGATCTAATGTGACATAACCATCTTTTTGTATGGAATGACAGGACAATTTAGTGCCTTCAAAGATTTGCTCAGGGGTAATACCCTTGTTTGACAATTCTCGAATAGCTATTTGTATGTAGCTAACGGGGAGTATAATTGACTGAGCCATAAGTTCCTCTATGAAAGCAAGGGTTACCAAGCGTTGTCGTGTAATTGTCACAAAATGACATGCTGGTGTCAAATAAAGACACTTATAAAGTTTTGTAACTTTTGTTAGTATGATCAGTCTAAGAAGTATAAGTTAATTTGAAGGAGACATTATGAGTACACAAGACACATCTGCAAGTGATGCATATTTTGAATCACTTAGAAAAGCACCCACACTAGCAATTCCTACTGTATTGTTATTTATAGGCATTATGGCTGGCTTGGGACTAGTTTGGTACTACGCGTTAGAGGGATCTCTACCCATGTGGCAAGGAGCCATTATCAACGGTCTTTTAACGTATGGCTTATTTAGTGTGATTCATGATGCATCACATCACTCCCTATCGAGTATTAAACCTGTCAATGAAACAATAGGTGCGATTGGGTTATTTTTCTTATTTCCATATGCACCCATGGTGGCCTTAAGATGGGTGCACAATCAACATCATATCTATACCAATGGGCCAAAAGATCCCGACCTTTTCGAGCACGAATCTCCCTGGTGGCAGGTGCCGTTTAGATGGTCATTTTTTGATGCGTGGTATATTTACTATTTCTTAAAACATGGGGGTAAAGTAATTCAACGCCATATGGTACAGTTGATTACTTATTATTCATCATTGGCGCTACTATTTGTTGCTGCGTTGTATTTTGGATTTGGTTACGAGTTGTTTATGTTGTGGTTTATCCCTTCGCGTATTACCTTGCTATTGATCGCGATTGTATTTGTTATATTGCCTCATTACCCTGCAACGGTTAGTCAAACAGAAGACAAATACATGGCGACAACCATGCGTATGGGGTGGGAATGGTTGTTGACACCCTTATTGGTTTATCAAAACTATCATTTAATCCATCATTTGTGGCCAGAAATACCATTTTATAAAATGCATAAAGCATGGTACATAAAATATGATGAGTTAAATACACAAAACTTAAGTAAGCAAACAGCATTTGGTTTAGTGCCTGAAAATATTGAATCTCATAAAAACTTTGATCATTCAAAGTATGAGCCTCAAGTGTAGAGTTAGACGTTAATTATAAAAAAGCCCCTTTTGAAGGGGCTTTTTTTATGTGTGTTTAAGTGTGCTTAGTTAAGGTTTAATAAGCATTTTAAGTGCATGGTCTGATTTTTCATAAAACGTGCTGAACGCCTGATCGATATGGTCGAGTGTATAGGTGTGAGAAAAATATTCAGATGGGTTAATGACACCTCGTTCCATTAAACGTATGCCTTCCCACATGTAAGGTTGCACATTAGCAAAACCATTCATGTGCAGGCTTATATCTCGTAAAAACACATCAGCCAATACTAAATTAAACTCTTGATCGCAGAAAACTCCAATAGCCGCAATGGTCCCGCCTGGTCGAATGATATCCAGGCACATTTGAAGTGTTTCCGGGTAACCGACTACCTCAATAACCTTATCAAACCCCCGGCTATTTGTTAGAGATAGAGCTTCATCTTTCCAGCCTTGTTTTGTTGAATTGATAGTTGTTGCGCCTTTTTTTGCAGCTATGGCAAGGCGATAATCGAGTTGATCAATACAAACAACTTGCCCAGCAGATTTGCCCAAGGCAATATCCATAGTTAATAGCCCCGTTGGGCCACAACCAATAATAGCAACGTTCTCCCCGGGCTGAATATCGGCCAGTTTGTTGGCAATAATGGCAGAAGGTAGGTTGCATGACAATGTGAGTGCGGAGGCATCATCAATAGCATCGGGTACTTTTATAACATGCCCTTCAGCATGCGGTAAAATAAGAGCCTCAGTATGCGTGCCGTTTAAGTCGCCAAATGGAATACCAAAACCATAAACCGCTTTTTCGGTGGTTTCACAATGCGCGGTTTGCCCTACTCCGCACATATAACATTCGCCGCAAGAGCATGAATAAGCCATAGAAATTCGGTCGCCGGCTTTAAATTTACCAACGCCTCGGCCGACTTCACGAACGTGGGCTATTAATTCATGACCTATTTGTGAGTGCCCCGGTTCCAACATGGCATCCAGAGCGCCACGGTATACATGTAAGTCAGAACCACAAATTGACGTTGCGTCAACCTCCACTAAAATTTGATGAGATTCATTAATTTCTGGTTCGGGTTTCTCGCCACAACGAATATCTTGGGGGCCGTAATAGATCGCTGTTCTCATAGGATATTCCTTTTTTTAATTAATGTTAGTAATTATTGATTAGTGATTTTAGTCATTATTTGGTTAATTATAGATTTGAATAGTTACCAAATAGTGATGGAATCAAATAGCCATATAGTTATTGGTGGTAAAAATAACCTCAATTTATATTGCTGTTCGTCGGTGATGCAATATGAACTAATGAGGCGTGCACATGCTGTACCAACTTCTGATATATGCGTTTGGTACAGTATGTGCTGGTAATAATAAAAAAAATAATTGAGGGGAGATGATGGAACTTCTTCTTGAATTATATGCACAGGGTCAATCACGAGCCGTTACCAGAGTTTGAAAAGAATCCAAGTAAGTTATTTCGTGCAGTTTACTTAAATGTTGAAGCCCCTTTCGACGTAAAAACACACACAATTATTAATTCATCGTCATAAAAATGATTTAAAACGCGATAACGCTTGGCTATACCTTGGTTTCCAACGCCGTGTCCGTCGTTTAGCAACGGGTCAAGTAACCGATTCATTCTTAGGCTCTGACCTTATGATTGAAGATTTTGAAGGCTATAAAGGTCGTATTTCTGATATGAATTGGACTTATAAAGGCACAAAAACAATGTTATTGCCAATGTATGACTCTTCAAAGCAAGAACGTACTAGCGAATTCAATGAGTCTGACGGCTACACCTATGCAACTATACAACGTGTCACGGTAAAGGCGGCTGTTTCCCTAACGTTACGTACTCTTTAAGAAAAGTGTATGTTGTTGAGTCTGATCCGGTTGATCCTAACCACCCCATTGGAAAACGAGTTCACTTTATGGATGCTCAAACCTTCACGCTACCGCGTACAGTGGTTCATGACCGCCAAGGAAAGTACTGGAAATCTTGGATGATTGGTCAGGCGCACCCTGATAGTCATTTGCCTATCAATAAAGGAACAGGTGTTTCAATTGATGATGCGTTTGGCATGATGGATGTGCAAGCCATGCATTGTACAACTGGCCAGTTTAAAGGTATTGTTGACCCGAAACTGGTTAAGAAAAAACAATTTAGTGTTCAGTATATGCGCTCATTTGGAAAATAATCATTGCTTAACGCTTGTTTGAGTAAAGGCCAGTTTAAAAGCTGGCCTTTTTATGGAGTCAGCCATAGAACTCTATAATGTTGGCGAGCAATGTAGACGTTAACGTTGAATACATGAAAATGAATAAAGGGTAATATATATAAAATTATCAAGTAAATGATGTAAGTCATGGCTGGAAAAGTTTATATTGATATAGTTCACTTACTCAAACGACAGAGTTAGTTGAGAATAAGATTAATGATGCAGCCGAGTTAACAGGCTGATAAAAGGAGAATAAAGAATGGGTAAACAAAATAAAATCGATTTTGGGAGCTATTTGATCGAGGATAAAGAGCAGGGTATTTACCGTGCTGATAGAAGGGTCTTCACTGATGAAGAAATTTTTGACATGGAAATGAAAACCATTTTTGAAAAAAACTGGGTTTATCTTTGCCATGAAAGCCAAATTAAAAACCCCAATGATTTCTTTACAACATATATGGGGCGTCAGCCCGTTATCGTTACGCGTGATAAAGACGGTGAAATCCATGGCTTTATTAATGCCTGTTCACACAGGGGTGCGCAACTGGTAAACACTGCATGTGGTAATAAGCGTAAAATGGTTTGCCCATTTCATATGTGGACGTACGACATGAAAGGGAAATTACTGGATTGTGGTGAGCATAAAAACAGTGTGGGCTATAGTGAGAGCTTCGATAAAGATAATTTAGGCCTTCAAACAATAGGTGATATTGAAAGCTACAGAGGTTTTGTTTTTGGTGTGCTGGATGACAATGCATGTAGTTTAAAAGAGTTCTTAGGCGAGGCGACGCACTCGATAGATCTACTGGTAGATCAGGCTGAGGGAGGCCTAGAGGTGTTACCGGGTATAACAACCTATACCTATAATGGAAATTGGAAATTACAGGCGGAAAATGGTGTGGATGGTTATCATTTAGAAGCTATTCATGGCAATTATGTAATGACATTAGCCAATCGTAAAAAAATCCAAGCAGAGAATGACGCAGTTAAAGCAGCAGATGTGGGCGCGATGACGACAGGATCTACTGGGGAGCTACCGGGTGGTTACTACCACTTTGGGAATGGTCATGTGATGTTATGGGGGAAATTTCCTAGTGCCCAAGATCGTCCACTTTATGTTGGTGGGCAGATGCCAGCGCTACGAGAAAAATTTGGAGAGGCGCGAGCAGAATTTATGGCGGGTTTTTTACGTAATACCTGCATCTATCCAAACGTATTCTTAATGGATCAAATGAGTACGCAGATTCGCCATTTCCGCCCTATTTCTGTTGATAAAACAGAAGTAACAACCTATTGTGTTGCACCGGTTGGGGAGTCAGATGAAGCCCGTGAGCGCCGTATTCGGCAGTATGAGGATTTCTTCAATGCAACAGGCATGGCAACACCGGATGATTTAACAGCATTCAATAACAGCCAGATAGGCTTTATGGGTGAAAAACAACGTTGGAGTGATATGTGTCGTGGGGCAATGAATACGGTTGAAGGGCCAGAAAAAGTTGCTAAAACTGTTGGAATTAACCCTGTTGAGTCAGGTACTAACCTTGAAGATGAAGGTATTATGGTTGCGCAGCATAAGCGGTGGGCCGAGATGATGGCTGAAGGCCAAGCGGAGGAAAGTTAAGATGGATTTAGTATTAAAAGAACAAGCCATAGATGTAATTATTAATGAGGCTGCCGCTCTAGACCATAAGCAGTGGGATGATTGGATTAATTTATATACAAAAGATGCTACCTATTGGATGCCATCATGGATTGATGAATATACTCAAACGAGTAACCCTAAGCGTGAAATTTCATTGATTTATTATGGTAATCGCTCAGGTCTTGAGGATAGGGTGTATAGAATCAGAACAGAATTGGCTTATTCTGCAAGCCCATTACCTAGAACGTGTCATATGAACAGCAACTTTAGAGTGTCTGAAAATGATGAAGGCGAGATTGTTGTTCATTCGTCTTGGGTGACACACAGTTATCATTCTAAAGTGAGTCGTAATGCTTTTGGTGTTCAAGAGCACCGTTTACGTAAAGTGGATGGTGAGTTGAAAATTTGCTATAGAAAAATCACGTTACACAATGATGTTGTTGATACTGTATTAGATGTTTATAGTGTTTAGTATATAAAGCAAAAAGCCCTAGCAGACTTGTCGCTAGGGCTTTTTTATTTGCCCTACAGTCGACTTTGTAAAGGTAATGTTTATAAGTTTTTTAATATAGGATCTTGAATGTTCTTTTATAGGGTTAGGATTTGCTTCAATAAATAAAGTTGTATTTTACTAATTTTGTATAATATAAAAGAGATTAGATTTTCTATTGTGCAAGGAATTCGTTTCGCAAGATAAACTGACTAAGGTTGCGGTGACGAGTATGAAGTGCACTGTTTAACTAAGGGAGACTAGTTATGGCTATATGTTTAGTGAGTTCAATAGAAAAATTAAAAAAGTGAGCAGTGCGCTCATGATATAAAAAGTATCGGGCTTGGTTGTTGTTACCATGTTATGTGCTTTAATTATTAAAAGAGAGTTTTGGATGGAAGTAACGCATAAGGGGCAAGTCGTTTATTCTGGCTTTGTCAGCAAGGGTATTATTTTACTTAGAATTGAACTGCTTGAGCCTAAGTCGCTCGAATTTAAAGCCGGTCAATATTTGGCGGTCTTATTACCAAATTTGGATAAGGCGTCATATTATTCAATTGCCTCTTCACCGAATAAAAAAGGTGAGGTGGAGCTGTTAGTGAAAGAAGATAAGTTGGGAACAGGTGCAGCTTATTTATATTCACTAAAAGCCGGTGATGTTGTTCAATTACACATGCCAATGGGTGAGGCTTATTTACGAGAAGACAGTAAGCGGAATTTGATCTTTGTGGCGGGGGCATCTGGTGCAAGCTATATTCGTTCGATGATTCATTATTTGGATGAAACCGATCAATTAGCTAATCGTGAAGTGCATTATTTTTTAGGTTGTCGTGAAGAGAGTGAATTACTAGAGTCTGATTTTATGCATGCTTTAGCAAAGAAATATGGTGGCTTCCATTATCACCCGGCTTTATCGCACCAAGAAGATTGGGAGGGGCATACGGGCTTAATTACAGAGGTGGTTGATCGACTAACGCCTAATGATTTGTCTGAGTGGCAAGCCTATAGTGCTGGTTCACCTGCAATGGTGAAAGCAGTGGCAGACGAACTGATTGCAAATAAGAATTTAAAGCCGTCAGCATTCTTTTCAGACTTATATACTCCAGAAGTTTAACGACTTGTATTAATGCTTATGACTGATGCAGTGCGTGATGAAGCTCAAAATTTTGTTATCACAATAGAAAACACAGGGGAAAGCTTTAAGTGCCAACCAGATCGACATCTTTTATCTGCAATGTCGAGAATGGGTAAAAAAGGTATCCCGTCGGGTTGTCAGGGAGGGGGTTGTGGTGTTTGTAAAATACAAATAAATTCTGGAGTGTATGACACTAAAAAAATGAGCAGGGCGCATGTATCTGCCGATGAGGAAGCATCTGGCAGTGTCTTGGCGTGTAGAGTGTTCCCCCGCAGCGACCTGAGTTTGAGCGTTATTGGTAAGTTACAAAAAAACATTGTAAAGAAAAGTACTAAAACACCCTGGTCCACATCTTAATGACCTAAAACCGCAATAAATAACCTTGTATAGAAAAGCCCTTATAGATAAGGGCTTTTCTGATTTAAATCAATGCAATATGAGGTATATCTTGCCACCATCAGGTCGGTAATTATTTGCGATTTAAATCAAGAAGAGGAGATATTATGGGTGTCATGAGAATAAGCCATATCAATATCCGTGTTTTGGATATGGAGGCGTCTGTAAAACATTACGTAAATGTAATTGGTATGAAAGTAGTACATACAGATACGGCAGGCAATGTTTATTTGAAATGTTGGGATGAGTGGGATAAATATTCCGTGATTTTGACCGAGGCTGATATAGCAGGAGTGATAAACCTGGGCTATAAAGTAGAAAGCAATGCGGATTTGGATGAGTTTAAAAGGCGCATTACTCAGTACGGTGTTGTGGTAGAGGATATTGCGGAAGGGGGGCGGCCATTTGTTGGCCGCGTATTGAAATTTAATATACCTAGTGGGCATGAAATGTATCTATATGCCGAGAAAGAATATGTTGGTACTGAGGTAGGTGCGGTTAACCCAGAACCCTGGCCGGATGGTTTGCAAGGAGCCGGCGTACATTGGCTAGATCACGCCTTGCTAATGAGTGAGTTCGACCTTGGTAACGGGGTTAATAAGGTTGAAGAAAATACGAGATTCATGATCGATGTTTTAGATTTTTATCTGGTAGAGCAAATCTTGGTTGGGCCTGAAGGCAATGAGCAATTGGCAACATGGTTATCGGTTAGTAATACACCGCATGATATTGCCTTTGTTGGTGGGCCTATTAATGGTTTACATCATCTCGCCTTCTATATGGATAGTTGGGATGATGTGTTAAAGGCCGCCGATGTTATGGGTAAGAATAAAGTGAAAATTGATGTGACGCCACAACGGCATGGGGTAACAAGAGGCTACACAATTTATTTCTTTGATCCATCAGGAAATAGAAACGAAACCTTCGGAGGCTTAGGCTACTTGGCGCAACGCGATAGACCAGTGACGACTTGGACCGAAGACCAGATCGGCAGTGGTATTTTCTACCATACGGGTGTTTTGAATGAAACCTTCACAACAGTATATACATAAGCAAAAACGATATGTGAATTGTTGATTTGTTATACATCTAAAAAAGCCACGTAAGGTACTTACGTGGCTTTTTTAGCCAATTGAATCAACGAAATGGCCTTAAACTGAGGGGCTAAAAAGTCATCATTTAAATAAAGCATAATTAATAATGATCAACTTTGAATGACAGGGGGTAAAGGATGTTGTGAGGCAATATGGTATTAGAAGCTTTCCAACAATATGGTATTATGTATGATTGGGCTTTTACAAAAAATTGTATCGCGGTAAAGTGTGTTGATCGCATTAAATAGTTATAGTGCAACGTAATTTCAAAAAATTAATAGAGATAGGAGAGCTAACCATGGCAATGACAGGTATTTTACGTCCAGGACATACCCAACTAAGAGTGTTGGATATGGAAGAATCACTAAACCATTATTGTGAAAATATTGGTCTGATAGAAACTGACCGAGATGATCAGGGTCGTGTCTATCTTAAATGTTGGGATGAGCAAGATAAGTTTTCGCTAGTATTGGAGCCTTCAGATCGCTCAGGTATGGACCACATGGCGTTTAAAGTCGCAACAGAGCAAGATTTGTGGCGTTATGAGTCTAATGTTAAAAACTTTGGTATTGAAACAAAAAGAATTCCTGCTGGCGAATTAAAGGGCTGTGGTGAACGGGTTCGCTTTGTCGCGCCTGCTGGTCATACCTTTGATTTATATGCTGAAAAAGAACAAGTGGGTAACGGTCTTCCAACCACTAACCCTGCTCCTTGGCCAAGAGGTTTGAAAGGAATGGAGCCCATTCGTTTTGATCATTGTTTATTGTATGGTAATAATTTTGAAGAAAACTTTAAATTTTTTACCGAAGCATTAGATTTCCAATTAACTGAGCAAATAGTTGATGGTGAAACTCAACTGGCAGCATTTTTAACGTGTAGCACTAAGGCGCATGATGTTGCCTTTATCCGTTCTGAAAAATCAGGTCAATTACACCATGCTTCATTTTTATTAAGTTCTTGGGAAGGCGTATTAAAAGCAGGTGATATTATTTCGATGGAAGATATTCCATTGGAAACTGGCCCAACACGACATGGTTTAACTCGAGGACAAACGATCTATTTCTTTGATCCATCGGGTAACCGTAACGAAGTATTCGCTGAAGATAGCTACGTGTATCCCGATAGCCCTGTCTTAACATGGACAGCAGATAATATTGGTCAGGCTATTTTCTATCACTCTCGTCAATTGGTTGAGAGTTTTATGGGCGTTACGTCTTAGTGTTATGTCTAGCAGTATTGTAACTAAAAATATTTCCACCGAAGCAGCTTTTACTGCGGTGCAAGCTGCAGTCGAAAAAGCAAAAGAAATTGGCATTAACATTTGTGTGTCGGTTGTGGATCGCGGGGCGTCAGAAATGGCATTTTTGCGTATGAATAAGTCGTTTCTACCCTCCATGACAATTGCTAAGGATAAAGCGTACACAGCTGCAGGCTTTGGGTTTCCTACAATGCAGTGGGGTGAAGTGCTTCAAGGTAAGACCCAGTTGCAAGCGGGCATAGCTGGGCGACCGAATGTAGTGACTTTTGGTGGCGGTTTGCCAATTTTTGAAGGTGAAGACGTTATAGGTGCGATTGGTGTCTCAGGTGGTTCAGAAGAAGAAGATATTCTTTGCGCGCAAGCTGGCGTAGATGCAATTGATTATGTCTTGGTTTAATTACATTATTATTTAGTAAAGGTTCTAAAAAAATATGAGAGAAATAAAAGGGTTTATTAATGGTGAGTTTGTTGGTTCTGGTGGTTTTGGTGAAATATATTCACCAGCAACAGGAGAACTGGTCTGCCAATATCACAAAACTAGCATAGAGCAAGTTGGCGAAGCAGTAGATGCTGCCCGCATAGCATTAAAAGGGCCTTGGGCTGGTTACTCTATCCAAGATCGTGTGGATATTTTATATAAAATTGCCGACGGTATTAATGCGCGTTTTGATGAATTTTTAGAGGCTGAGTGTTTAGATACGGGTAAGCCTTATTCCTTAGCGAGTCATATTGATATTCCCCGAGGCGCTGCTAATTTTAAAATTTTTGCAGATACGATTAAAAATGTTGGGGATGAAGCTTTTCACATGCCGACACCAGACGGTACAGGCGCGCTAAACTATACAGTTCATAAGCCTAAAGGTGTGATTGGTGTTATTGGTCCTTGGAACTTACCTTTGTTATTGATGACATGGAAAATTGCTCCCGCGTTAGCATGTGGTAATACAGTCATTGTAAAGCCTTCTGAAGAAACACAATTAACATCCACTTTATTGGGTGAGGTAATGAACGAGGCAGGGGTGCCAAAAGGCGTTTATAACGTTATTCTGGGCAAAGGTCGTGAAGTGGGTGAAGCCTTGATCACGAACCCAGGCCTAGATGCGATTACTTTCACAGGCTCAACAGCAACGGGTGAGCGTATTGCAGCTGCGGCTTCGGTAGGTGTTCGCGATTCATCGCTAGAACTCGGTGGAAAAAATGCGGGCATTGTTTTTGCTGACTGTGACATGGATAAAGCGATTGAAGGAACATTACGCTCGGCATTTGCTAACTGTGGGCAGGTTTGCCTCGGAACAGAGCGAGTATATGTTGAACGACCAATTTTTGACGAGTTTGTACAACGTTTAAAAGAAGGCGCTGAAGCGCTTAAATTAGGTCGACCTGAAGACCCCGAAACCAATATGGGGCCATTAATTAGTAAATCACACCGTGAAAAAGTATTGAGCTACTATCAAGCGGCAGTGGATGAAGGCGCAACAGTCGTAACAGGTGGTGGTATTCCTGACATGCCTGAAGACTTAGCTGGTGGTTATTGGATAGAACCAACTATCTGGACAGGGTTGCCAGAAACAGCTAAGGTTGTGCAAGAAGAAATCTTCGGCCCGTGCACACACATCACACCATTTGATACAGAAGCAGAAGCCATCGAGTTAGCAAACGATACTCCTTATGGTCTAGCTTCATCTGTTTGGACAGAAAATGTTACTCGCGCACACCGAGTTGCCGCTCAAATGGAAACGGGTATTTGCTGGGTTAATAGCTGGTTCCTAAGAGATTTACGTACACCTTTCGGTGGTGCAAAGCAATCTGGAACAGGCCGTGAAGGTGGCCATTATTCATTGGAGTTCTATTCAGAGCTGACCAATATTTGTGTAAAACTATAAGGAATAAAAATGGATCAAGATAAAATAATTCAATACGGCGATGAGCTGTATGAGGCGCTTATTACGCAACAAACAATTGCGCCGATTACCGAGCGTTCACCAGAGGTGACGATTGAAGATGCCTATAAAATTCAACATCAAATGATTCAACGTCGTCTTGACGCGGGTGAAAAAGTTGTCGGTAAAAAAGTAGGTTGTACCAGCAAAGTTGTGATGGATATGCTTGGTGTAAACCAGCCTGATTTTGGTTACCTATTGAGTGACATGGTGATGTCAGAAGGACAGGATATTCCTATCTCTGAAAAAATGATTCAACCGAAAGCAGAAGGCGAGATAGCATTCGTTCTAAAAAAAGACTTGTGTGGGCCAGGCTTAACCAATGCGGATATTTTGGCGGCGACAGAAGCAGTAATGCCTTGTTTCGAAATTGTTGACTCACGAATCACGGATTGGAAAATTAAAATTCAAGATACAGTAGCTGACAATGCATCATGTGGTTATCTTGTATTAGGTGGAACGGCTGTTGACCCACGCAAAGTAGATTTAAGCGTATGTGGTTTAACACTCGAAAAAAATGGCGAACTAATGCACACAGGTGCAGGAGCAGCAGCACTTGGTTCACCTGTTAATGCAATGACTTGGTTAGCTAATACGATGGGTGCCTTAGGCGTAACATTAAAAGCCGGTGAAGTTATTTTATCAGGCGCATTATGCATGATGGTTGATGCTAAAGCAGGCGATTCTATGCGAGTTAGTGTAGGCGGCATTGGTTCAGCATCTGTTCGCTTTGTTTAAGCGTAAAATTTTAGGAGATTAGTAAATGGCAATAAATTGCGCAATGATTGGTTCCGGTAATATCGGCACCGACCTAATGGCTAAGCTACAACGTAGTCCAAATTTAAACCCGCTGTGGATGGTAGGTATTGATCCTGACTCAGAGGGTTTATTAAAAGCTCGAGAAGCAGGCCTAAAAACCACGCATGAAGGTGTAGATGGCTTAATTCCACATATTGAAGAAGATAATATACAAATTGCATTTGATGCAACGTCTGCATATGTACACGGGGAAAATAACCGTAAATTGCAAGAAAAAGGCGTGTTAGTGATTGATTTAACGCCGGCAGCTATTGGCCCATTTTGTGTTCCACCTGTTAACTTGAAAGAGCATGTGGGTGAGCAAGAAATGAACGTTAATATGGTGACCTGTGGTGGCCAAGCAACGATACCGATGGTGGCTGCTGTGAGCCAAGTTCAGGCAGTAGAGTACGGTGAAATTGTTGCAACAGTTGCATCAAAATCAGCAGGCCCGGGCACACGGAAAAATATCGATGAATTTACAAGAACGACAGCCCGAGCCGTTGAAGAAATTGGTGGTGCTAAGAAAGGCAAAGCGATTATTATTTTAAACCCTGCAGAGCCACCTTTAATTATGAGGGATACTGTTCATTGCTTAACTGAAGAAGAACCAGATCAAAAAGCAATTACAGAATCAGTTCACGCAATGATTAAAGAAGTGCAAAAATATGTGCCAGGCTATAAGTTAAAAAATGGACCAATTTTTGATGGACATAGAGTTAGTATATTTCTAGAGGTTGAAGGGCTAGGAGATTACCTTCCAAAGTATGCCGGTAATTTGGATATTATGACGGCTGCTGGGACAAGAACAGCAGAAATGTTTGCCGAAGAGATTGAAAACGGCACACTGACATTAACCAAATTAGCTTAGGGGGTTGGTGATGAATTTAAAAGGTAAAAAAATTAAGTTACACGATAATGCGTTACGTGATGGTATGCACTCAGTCAGCCATCAGTTCTCATTAGACGATATGGTTAGGATGGCTGTTGCGTTGGATGAAGCTGGAATGCCATTAATCGAAGTAACACATGGAGATGGCTTAGGCGGCTCTTCAGTAAACTACGGGTTTGGAAAACATTCGAACCGTGAATATCTTGAAGCAGTTGTACCAAAAATGAAGAATGCCAAAATATCAGCATTGTTACTGCCTGGTTTAGGTACGGTCGATGATCTTGCGATGGCAGCTGACTGTGGTATTTCAACAATCCGTGTGGCCACACACTGTACAGAAGCTGATGTTTCTGAGCAGCACATCCAAAAAGGGCGTGAATATGGCTTAGATACGGTTGGTTTTTTGATGATGGCGCATATGACATCACCTGAGGCATTGTTAGAGCAAGCTAAAAAAATGGTTGATTACGGTGCAAATTGCATTTATGCAACCGACTCAGCGGGTTACCTGTTGCCAGATGATGTAACCGATCGAATTGCCGCATTAAGAGCGGAATTTAGCGATGATATCGAAATCGGTTTTCATGGTCATCACAACATGGCAATGGGTATTTCAAACTCACTAGCGGCAATTGAAGCAGGGGCTACTCGTATTGATGGTTCTGTTGCAGGCTTTGGAGCAGGTGCAGGTAATACACCACTAGAAGTGATGGTCGCGGTTTGTAATCGAATGGGCATTGAAACTGGTGTTGATGTCGATAAGCTTATGGACGTCGCTGAGGATATTGCGCTTCCGTTAATGCCAACACCAACTCGTATTGACAGAGACTCTTTAACGTTAGGCTATGCAGGCGTCTATTCATCATTTTTGCTTCATGCAAAAAGAGCAGAGAAAAACCATGGCGTGCCAGCACGAGAAATCTTAATGGCATTAGGTGAAATGGGTGCAGTAGGCGGTCAAGAAGACATGATCGAAGATGTTGCCTTAGAGATTAAAAAGAAATCAGCGTAAGAGGAACTATTATGGCTTTAGATAAAGCAACAATTGAACAGTTAGCGGAGCACCTAGAAAATGCTGAGCTTAACTGCACAGAAGTAACAAAAATAACAAATGATTATCCAGAAATCACCTGGGATGAAGCACTCGATGTACAGTGGGAGATTCGTCGTCGAAAAGAAGCACGAGGTAACAAGATTGTTGGTCTAAAAATGGGCTTAACATCGATGGCAAAAATGCGCCAGATGGGAGTAGAAACACCCTGTTATGGTTTTTTGGCTGATTATTTTAGTATTCCTGATGGTGGTGAAGTTAAGATCTCTGAGTTAATTCACCCAAAAGTAGAAGCAGAAGTTGCGTTTGTAACAAAAAAAGAATTAAGTGGACCAGGTTGTCACATTGGTGATGTTTTGTCAGCAACAGATTTTATTGTTCCAGCTGTGGAAATTATTGATTCACGTTATAAAGACTTTAAATTTGACCTTAAGAGTGTGATTGCTGATAACTCTTCTTCATCACGCTTTGTAACAGGGGGTCGTATGTTACCGGTTGAAGATTTGGATCTTAAAACAATCGGTGTGGTCATGGAGATCAATGGTGAAGTAGTAGAGTTAGGTGCTGGTGCAGCTATTCTAGGTCACCCTGCAGCAAGTGTTGCAATGCTGGCTAATCTGTTGGCGGAACGTGGAGAGGTTATTCCTGCTGGTACGTTTATTATGGCTGGGGCTATTACCCCTGCTATTGCAGTTAAAGCAGGTGATAATGTTTCAGTGCGCTATCAAGATCTAGGCACTGTGACAATGCGATTTGTTGATTAACGGGAGAAAGTAAATGCCAATAGCACATATTCATATGATGGAAGGTCGAACTGATGAGCAAAAAGCTGCGGTTATTGAAAAGGTAACCGATGCGCTTTGTGAAGCAGTCGATGCGCCACGTCAAAACGTTCGCGTATTAATTCAAGAAGTACCTAATACACAGTTTGGAATTGGTGGTAAAACTGCAAAATCGTTAGGTCGTTAAGCGACGACACGTTTTAAGTTATCGGTTTTATTGAAAACACTTAAAAGCCCTAGCAATGAAAGTTGTTTAGGGCTTTTTTGTATTTTTTGATAACTGTCATCGACGAGAGAATACAAATCCATTTAATATAAATGCCTTTTTAAATTTCCCCTTAAATAATGAAAAACATAAAACTAAGCGTTCTTGATCAATCTCCTGTCCATGATAATCAGCCAGAATCTAGCGGATTATTTTCTACCATTGAATTGGCAAAAGCATGCGATGAGGTAGGTTATCACCGGTATTGGGTCGCAGAGCATCATGCAACCCCGGGTTATGCAAGCCCTTGTCCTGAAATGATGGTGAATAATGTCGCTCATGCTACAAAACGCATTAGAGTGGGCAGCGGTGGAGTCATGTTGCCGCATTACAGTGCGTTTAAGGTGGCTGAAACATTTAAAATGTTGGAGGCATTTCATCCGGGCCGTATTGATTTAGGAGTAGGGCGTGCGCCAGGTGGACACCCAATTTCATCGGCTGCTATTTCAGCGCCAAGGCAAACGGTTCCCTCCGAATACTACCCTAGTCAAACGCAAGATTTGATAGGGTATTTAAGTAACAATCTGCCTGAGGATCATCCTTATAGTCAAGCCGTTGTGGTACCAACCGATGTGGGCGCACCACCAGTTTGGATGTTAGGTTCGAGTGATGGCAGTGCTGAGATGGCGGGTGTGTTAGGCGCAGGTTTTGTGTTGGCGCTATTTATTGGAACACATGATAGACCCCCAGAGATCATACAACGCTATCGCAAGGCATTTAAACAAGGTGGTAGTCTAGACAAAGCAGAAGCAATTATTGCAGTCGCGTCTATTTGTGCAGACTCTAAAGAAGAGGCGGAGCTCATTGCAAGTAGCCATACATATTGGAAAGTTCAGGCCTTTCGTCATGGCAAGATTGACAGTTTTTTCTCGCCTGAAGAGGTGATGGATAAAAAGAAACAGTTATCCCTCTCTGATCAAGCGTACTACGATGAAACATTAGCAACGATGGTTACCGGAACACCTGAGCAATGTCAGTCACGTTTAGAGCAAATTGCAGAGTTATACGATGTTGAAGAATTAATGATTGTTAATGTGACTCATTCCTTTAAACCTCGCATAGCCTCCTATAAAATGTTGGCTCAACAATTCGGTTTATTAAATAACATCTAGGAGACAATCATGAGTTCCAATCCAGAAATTGCCAACAGCATTCAAACGGGTGCCTTTAAAACTAATTACCACGATGAAGGTGAAGGGTATCCAGTATTTATGATTCATGGATCTGGACCTGGTGTAACGGCTTGGGCTAATTGGCGTTTAGTTATTCCTGTATTGGCTGAGCACTATCGTGTGATTGCCCCTGATATGGCGGGTTTTGGTTTTACCGAACGTTTAGAAAACTATGAATATACAATGGATAATTGGGTTCAACATGCTGTTGACCTAATGGATGCATTGGGTATTGAGAAAGCACATTTAGTTGGTAATTCATTTGGCGGCGGCCTAGCGATAGCACTTGCAATTAAGCACCCTGAGCGAGTTAATCGTCTTGTTTTAATGGGCGCGGCCGGCGTTGAATTTGAATTAACAGCAGGCTTGGATGAGGTTTGGGGTTATGAGCCATCAGTGGCAAATATGCGTAAAATGATGGATTTATTTGCTTATGATCGAAGCTTAGTGACCGATGAGTTAGCTGAACTTCGTTATAAGGCAAGCATTCAGCCAGGGTTCCAAGAGTCATTTAGTAAAATGTTCCCTGCACCTCGTCAACGTTGGGTTGACGCGCTTGCTAGTGACCCTGAAGATATTAAGAAGATTCAACACGAAACATTGATGGTTCATGGTCGTGAAGATGTTGTGGTTCCGCCTATTACATCAAAGACCTTTTTTGAATTATTGCCAAACTCGCAACTGCATATGTTTGGAAAATGTGGACATTGGACTCAAATAGAACAAAATGCACGGTTTAACAAGTTGGTATTAGATTTCTTTACAGAAGCGGATCAATAAACTTAGGTAAGAAAATTAAGTGAACTTTGCAATTATAGGTGCTGGCGGTATAGGTTGTTACTATGCCGCCAGGCTAATTCAGGCTGGTGAGACTGTTACGTTGGTCGCTCGAGGCGCTCACCTACAGGCTATGCAAGGGCAGGGTCTAGAAGTTAAACACGCCGAGTTAGTGTTTAACCAACAGGTTAGTGCCGTTAGTCTTGATAAATGGTTTGAAACAACACGACCAGAACAGCTTGATGTTATTGTTGTGTGCTTGAAAAGTATGCAAACAGCGGGCTTTGCGCGTCAACTTGATGCTTGGTTAAAGAAGCATCCAAAAAGTGAATTGCCCTATGTTTTATCTTTGCAAAATGGTGTCGATAATGAACAGCAGCTTAGTTCAGTATTGCCAGCTGGTTTGGTTTTGGGTGGTATTGCTCGCCGGATAGGTGCGCATATTGTTAAACCAGGTGTGGTTGAGTCAATTGGCCCTGCGCAGGTCATTTTAGGTTTGTGGCCCAATCATCAAAAAATCAGTACTAAAACCGAGCAAAGAATAAACGAGATAGCTCGTTGCTTTAACTCTGCAGAAATTCCAACAGAGGTCTCTAAAGATATTAATAAAGAACTATGGCGTAAGTTAATTATTAATAATGGTCTTAACCCAGTATGTACCTTGTTAGAAAAAGAGACCGGGCAGGTAACACCTGATGTGCGTCTATTACCACTCATACGTGGTGCAATGGAAGAATCAGTGCTGGCAGCAAAAGCTAATGGGGTTGAGTTATCTCAAGAAGATCTCGAAGATATGCTTGAATTGATTTCAACGTTTGATTCTATAAAGCCTTCCATGCTGGTTGACCGCGAAAAGGGTCGCCCGTTAGAAATTGAAGAGATTTGTGGCGTTGTCATTAAAGGCTGTGAAAGGATGGGAAAAGATGCGCCATATAACCGAACTATCGCCACGTTATTACGCCTTGCTGTAGAAACTTCTTAGACTTTAATGTCTTATCTTATAAAGGCTGCAGGGCCGTTATTAATACTTAGTTTTGTGTTAACAGTTTTTAATGCTTGGGTTCCAAATAATATTGAAGGACTTCAGGGCGTGTTTACATGGCTTGCCGGCATTATTTTATTTTTTGATTTGGCGGTTAAGCAAAAAAAGATCATCCTGACCATTGCGACTTTTGCCATCATGAGCTGGTTGGTGGCATGGCAAACTGGTGAAATAGCTCATATTGATAAAGCATTTTCAGCAAATCAGTTAATGATTGTAATGCTGATTGGGGTGCAGTTTTTACAATTAGTGGCCTTGCCCGTTGATAAGAAAGCAAAGGCTTTACCGACAGGCGTCAAAGCCTTTGTTAGAACTTACCTAGGTGTTCACTTCTTTGGCTCGGTCATCAATCTATCAGCTGTATTATTGGTGGCAGATAGAATGGTAAAAGAGGCGCAGCTATCAATGAATCAACAGAAGTTGTTGACGAGAGCGTTTACATCGGGCGCCCATTGGTCGCCATTTTTTGCTGCTTTTGCAGCAGCGTTAGTTTTTACGCCCGAAGCTTCGCTGCCCATTGTGATGGTCGTTGGTTTTGGATTGGCCGTGCTTGCATTTTTGATTACATTTTTCGAAGCTAAGGCAAATAAGCAGGAGGGTATCGAAGAGTTTATTGGTTACCCAGTACGGTTTGAAGCATTGTGGCTGCCAGTTGGCTTGGTCATATTAGTAGCATTGGCTCATTATGCTTTTCCTGCGGTTAGTGTGCTTATATTAATAGCAATGTGCTCCTTGCTATTAAGCTTGGTGGTTTTGCTGTTAAGGCAGGGGTTAAGCAAAGGGGGTATGGGTTTCATTCATTATGGGGTGAACAGGCTTCCGCAAATGAAAAATGAGCTGCTTCTATTTCTTATTGCAGGTGTGTTTGGCTCAGGATTGGCGGCAGCCCTTGATGGCTTGTCGATAGCTATTCCGTTTCAGCACTTCGATGGCTTTGTGGCATCCGTTATTTTGCTATGGATGTTTGTATTAGCTATTTTGGGCGTTCATCCGGTTATCAGTATCGCTGTTATTGGGCATTGGATTATAAGTATTGAGCCAAATCAAACGTTACTGGCGATTACGTTTTTAATGGCTTGGGCGATTGGGGTGTCGGCAAGCCCAATATCTGGAATTAATCTTGCGCTACATGGGCGCTACGGTGCGTCAGGGCAGCAAATTTTCAAATGGAATATAGCGTATGCGTCAAAGTTATATTTATTTGATTGCGTTATTTTAATGGCGGCTGGTTACTTACTTGGTGTTTAAGATGCTCGCTCAATTGCTTGATAACAAGTATCATATAGCATTGTAAATCCATCATGGGCCATAACACTTTAAGGAAGCAGTATTTTGACAGAGATTAAGAAACAGAATTCATTTAATAAAGAAGAATTATTGAGCTGTGGAAGAGGGGAGCTATTTGGCCCTGGGAATGCACAGCTTCCTATGCCAAATATGTTAATGGTCGATAGAGTTATATCCATTACAGAAGATGGCGGTTCAAATGGTAAAGGGCAAATTATTGCGGAGTTAGATATTACTCCCGACCTGTGGTTTTTTGAATGCCACTTTCCGGGTGACCCCGTCATGCCTGGTTGCCTTGGCTTAGATGCAATGTGGCAATTAGTTGGCTTTTATTTAGGCTGGAAAGGTGGCTTAGGACGAGGACGAGCGTTAGGAGTGGGTGAGTTAAAATTTACGGGGCAAGTACTACCAACGGCCAAGAAAGTGACTTATAAAATTGATTTAAAACGAGTTATTATGCGTAAATTAGTGATGGGTATTGCTGATGCGGTGATGGAAGTGGACGGAAAAGTAATTTATGAAGCAAAGGATTTGCGTGTAGGGTTATTTACTTCAACTGAAAATTTCTAAAAAAGGTTAAATATGAGACGGGTTGTTATTACAGGCATGGGTATTGTTTCATCACTAGGTAGTGATGTAGATACTGTTGCAGATTCGCTTAAAACTGGGAAATCAGGTATTAGCTATAGGGAAGCGTACAAAGAAAAAGGTTTTCGAAGCCATGTCGCTGGTGTGCCAGATATAAATCTAGACGAATTAATAGACCGTAAGGCTCGACGCTTTATGGGAGACGCTGCTGCTTATGCCTATGTGTCAATGCAGCAAGCGATTGATGATGCAGGTTTGACAGAAGAGGAAGTATCAAACCCTAAAACTGGGCTTATCATGGGCTCTGGTGGAGCGTCTACAAAGAATGTTGATGAAGCTATTAACTTATTGAATACGAAAGGTATTCGTCGAGTTGGGCCTTATATGGTACCAAGAACGATGAGCAGCACAGTATCAGCAGGACTGTCTACACCCTACAAGATTAAAGGCGTTAACTATTCGATAACTTCTGCTTGCGCGACCAGTTCACATTGTATTGGTAATGCTATGGAGCTTATTCAATTAGGTAAACAAGATCGTGTTTTTGCTGGTGGCGGCGAAGAGGAGCATTGGTCATTAACAATGATGTTTGATGCGATGGGCGCCTTATCAACAAAAAGAAATGATACTCCCGACACTGCTTCACGAGCCTATGATGCAGACCGTGATGGTTTTGTAATAGCTGGTGGTGGTGGTGTAGTAGTGGTAGAAGCCCTGGATGTTGCATTGGCTAGAGGTGCGAAAATATATGCTGAATTAGTTGGTTACGGCGCTACTTCAGATGGTTACGATATGGTGGCTCCGTCGGGTGAGGGTGCAACGCGTTGTATGCAAATGGCCTTAGAGAATGTCGATACACCTGTCGATTATATTAATGCGCATGGCACCAGTACACCGGTAGGTGACATGGCTGAGCTTAAAGCAGTAAAAGCCGCTTTTGGTGATAAGGTACCACCGATCAGTTCTACGAAGTCATTATCGGGTCATTCTTTAGGGGCAGCGGGTGTGCAAGAGGCCATTTATTGTTTATTGATGATGAAGGATAACTTTATAACAGCCTCAGCAAATATTGACCAATTAGATGAGGCAGCTGAAGCGGCTAATATTGTTATGGAAACTCAGACAGGTGTTGAGTTGAATACAGTAATGTCAAACAGCTTTGGTTTTGGTGGAACAAATGCGACCCTAGTGCTAAAGCGTTACGAAGACTAACATTAAGGTTATAGAAGCAAAAAAAACCGGTCAATGACCGGTTTTTTTTGCTTTGAAACTTAGTGTTATTTAATCGCTAACAATTCCATTTCAAAAATCAGTGTTTCATTTGGTCCAATCGCACCACCTGCACCTTGTTCACCGTAAGCCAATTCAGAAGGAATAAACACTTTCCATTTTGTGCCAACTTCCATCAGTTGTAGTGCTTCTTGCCAACCCGGGATAACGCCATTTACTGGGAATGTAGCTGGCTCGCCACGCTTAATAGAGCTGTCAAACACAGTGCCATTGATAAGTGTGCCTTCATAATGCACTTCAACAGTATCTGTTGCTTGAGGTTTTTCGCCTGTGCCTTGATTGATAACAATGTATTGCAGGCCGCTTTCTAGAACTTGTACCCCTTCAGTTGCAAGGTTGTCTTTTAAGAACTGAATGCTTTTATCAGCGTTGTTGTTTTTTGCTTCGTTAGCTTTTTCCTGCATTTCTTTTTGGAATGCTTCAATAACTGCTTGCATTTCTGCAGGGTTTAAAAGGCTAGGGTCGCCATTTAAGCTGTGTGTAAGACCTAAAACGAGGGATTCGGTTTCAACATCTAGTTTATCTTGACGGATACCGCCACCAATTTGTTGGCCCATTGTGTAGCTAAGCTTTTGCTTTTCTGTTTCCAAAATACAGTCCTATTAAGTAAAGTTAAACGACCATTCTACAATAAATAGACGCAAAACTATAGCAGATGGGAATTCACCTTAATTAATGCTGAGCTTTAGTTGTGTTTTGAAGGGAGGGTTAGGCTCTAATATCTATTATGCTGCCAATAACATCGCCAGCTGTTTGTGCGACTCGGGTTGATACTTGAACTTGCTGTTGTGCTTGTTGTAACGCGAGGAGCTCTTTGGCTGTCTCTTGACTAGATTGCTCGCCGCTTAACTGCTCATTACTGGCCAGTTTCTGGCTTGCATTGCTTGCCTGATTAAGACCGTTGTTAATGCCTAAGAGGGCGTTTTGGTTGATAGAGCTAACGTTCATATCAGTATTTTAGAGTAATTTACGTAATAATTATAGTTAACAAACCAGCACCCGTAATGTGAAAGAAATCACATTACGGGTATTTTATCGCTTAAATTAGCTAACCTCACCTTGTTCTGCAGAGCATAAAGCGGTCATGTTCAGGATTCGCCTGACAGAGGCAAAAGGCTTTAGAACGTGAACGGGTTTTTCTAAGCCCAATAAAATAGGGCCAATGGTTACCCCGTCACTTAAGATGCGAACCATGTTAAATGAAATGTTGGCGGCGTCTAAATTAGGGAAGATAAATAAATTAGCTTCACCGTTAAGTTTGGAGTCGTTTATCACGCCTTTTCTTAAATTTTCAAGCAACGCAGCATCGGCTTGAATTTCGCCTTCAACTTCAAGTTGAGGATGTTTTTCATGAAGAATGCTAACAGCGTTGGACATTTTTTTTGCATCATCATCATTAGCGCTGCCAAAATTAGAATGTGATAGTAAGGCGGCTTTAGGGGTGATGCCAAATCGTTTAACATGGTTAGCAGACTGCAATGTCATGGCAACTAGCTCATCAGTAGTTGGGTTGTTGTTTACCATTGTGTCGCAAAAGAAGAAAACGCCTTTTTGTAATGAAATGGCGCTCAGTGCAGCTACATTTTTTACCCCGTCTGCTTTATCTAAAATATCGGTAATATGACCAAGGTGTCGGTGATAATTGCCAACCATGCCACAAATCATAGCGTCAGCTTTGCCAAGCTTGACAAGTAAGGAGGCTAAGACGGTTGTTTTTGTCCGCACATAATTTTGCGCTAAGGTTAATGAAACACCTTTTCGCCCTTTTGCTTTATGGTATTCGGCAACACATTCGCGAAAGTAAGGGTTGTTGTCTGGTTCAATAATTTCAACTTGATCTAGTATTGATGTTTCAAGGCCTAATCGATCAATTTGTTCAATAATGACCTTTTTACGACCTACAAGAATGGGCGAGGCTAACTGCGAGTTAACGATCTCTTGTACGGCGCGAAGTACTCTTCCATTCTCCCCTTCGGCATAAACGACACGCTTTGGTGTGAGTTTGGCTTGCTCGAAAATAGGCTTCATGACCATGCCTGAACGATAAACGTAGCGTTCAAGCGAGGCTCTGTAATGATTAAAGTCTTTAATTGGTTTGGTAGCAACACCACTTTCCATAGCGGCTTTGGCAACAGCTAATGGTATTTCAATAATAAGATTAGGATCGAAAGGACGAGGAATTAAGTATTCGGGTCCAAAAACAGGGGTCTTTCCAACATAACTATCACTGTCGTCATTTACTGCTTTTTGTGCCAACTTGGATAGTGCGCGGATACACGCGAGTTTCATTTCTTCGTTAATGGTAGTTGCGCCAACATCAAGTGCGCCCCTAAAGATATAAGGGAAACACAGCACATTATTCACTTGATTTGGATAGTCAGAGCGACCAGTTGCAATAATAGCGTCATCCCTTACTTCTTTAATCTCTTCGGGTAGTATTTCGGGTATGGGGTTAGCAAGTGCGAAGATGATAGGTGATTTGGCCATTTGTTTGACCATGTCTTTAGTCATCATGCCGGCACGTGATACGCCTAGGAAAATATCTGCTCCGACAGTGGCTTCGGCTAAGGTTCTGATGTCAGTTTTAGTCGCGTAGCGTTGTTTGCGATCATCCATTCCTTCAGTTCTGCCGTCATGGATAATCCCTTTACTGTCGCTGACGAGAATGTTTTCTCGTTTGAGGCCCATTTCAACAAGCATATCTAGGCATGCAATACCGGCCGCACCTGCTCCAGATGCAACAAGTCGAACCGTTGAAATGTCTTTATTGGCTACTTTTAAGCCGTTAAGGATAGCAGCGGCTGTGATAATGGCGGTGCCATGTTGGTCATCGTGGAAAACAGGGATGTCAATTTTTTCACGAAGCTTTTTTTCGATGAAGAAACATTCGGGTGCTTTAATATCTTCAAGGTTAATGCCGCCAAAGGTGGGTGCTAGGCTGGCCACAATATCAACAAATTTATCGGGGTCTTTTTCATTGATTTCAATGTCAAAGACATCTACGCCGCCAAACTTCTTAAACAGGACGCCTTTGCCTTCCATAACTGGTTTTGAGGCCAGTGGGCCTATATCCCCTAAGCCAAGGACGGCAGTACCATTGGTAATTACCGCCACTAGGTTGCTTCGTGCCGTATAAAGTGCGGCAGAAGAGGGGTCTTTGGCTATTTCTAAACAGGGTTCTGCCACGCCGGGGCTGTAAGCCAAAGCAAGGTCGGTTTGGTTACTCAGTGCTTTAGTCGGTGTAACTTCAATCTTTCCAGGCTTCGGATGTTGGTGATAATACAGCGCGTTCTTTATAGGCTTGTCAGACATAATTTAAGTAATAGTTTGGTTGATGTCGAAATGATAGTGTCATTATACGTTAAACTAGGCGGTTAATTGCTAACTTGGCTTACGAGTTAGATGTTTTATTTTTACAAATACAAGTTTTAAATATGAATGCACTTGAAATAAATCAGCTATACAAGCGTTACGATAACGACTTTCTTGCGGTTAAAGGTATAAATTTAGAGGTCAAGCAGGGAGATTTTTTTGCACTATTAGGTGCAAATGGCGCAGGCAAGTCCACCACAATAGGCATTGTGGCCTCGTTGGTTAATAAGACATCAGGTACTGTTAAAGTCTACGGGCATGATTTGGATACTGACCCGGAAGGGGTGAAGCGCTGTCTTGGTTTAGTGCCACAAGAGTTTAATTTTAATCAGTTTGAAAATGTCTTTGATATCGTTGTGTCTCAGGCCGGCTATTACGGTATTCCTCGAAAAAAAGCGCTGGAAAGAGCTGAGATTTGTCTAAAACAGCTAGAGCTTTGGGATAAGCGTAATGAGGCAGCAAGGGAGCTGTCAGGCGGTATGAAACGGCGGTTGATGATTGCGCGAGCATTGGTGCATAAGCCGAAATTACTAATACTCGACGAACCTACAGCTGGTGTTGATATTGAAATACGTCGGTCAATGTGGCGCTTTTTTAAGGAAATAAATGCTGCTGGAACGACGATAATTCTAACCACCCATTATCTAGAGGAAGCAGAAAGCCTGTGTAAGCATATTGCCATTATCAATAAAGGTAATGTGATTGAGAATATGGATATGAAGGGTTTGCTGGAAAAAGCAGATGAAGAAGTTTTTGTATTGAGCCTTGAGCGACCGGAAAAAGAGCTGCCAGTAATAACGGGTTGTAGAATAGAGCGTTTGGATGAAACGACATGGCAGGTTAGCGTGCGCAAGGAGTCGGGAATACACGCCTTATTTGATGAGTTAACTCAATTGGGTATAAAAGTATCGGGTATTCGTAATGAATCAAACAGGCTAGAACAGCTGTTTCTTAAGTTATTAGTAAAGAAGGGTAAGGATAATGTTTAATAAAGAATACTGTGTTGCGCTAGAAACAATAACGTATAAGGAAGTTAGGCGTTTTCTACGTATTTGGGTGCAAACTTTATTGCCATCGGTGATTACCACAACGCTTTATTTTCTTATTTTTGGCACTTTAATTGGCTCAAGAATTGGGACGATGAATGGCTATGATTATATGGACTTTATTGTCCCTGGGCTTATTTTAATGGCGGTTATTAGTAATGCCTATTCAAATGTAGTTTCTTCTTTCTACAGTTCAAAATTCCAGCATAATATTGAAGAAATGTTGGTTGCACCTATTCCCGGTTGGATCATTTTGACAGGGTATATTTCTGGTGGGGTGCTGAGAGGGCTGATCGTGGGGGTTTTGGTGACGATTGTGTCCTTGTTTTTTACAGACTTAAATATTGCGCACCCGGTGATGATGGTGGTTGTATTCTTGTTAACAGGGGTGTTGTTTTCAGCGGCGGGCTTTATTAATGCAGCCTATGCAAAAAGCTTTGATGATATTTCAATTGTGCCAACGTTTGTTTTGACGCCTTTGATATATTTGGGAGGGGTGTTTTATTCGATTGACTTATTGCCAGAGTTTTGGCAAAACGTATCATTACTCAATCCAGTACTTTACATGATCGATGTATTCCGGTTTAGTATATTAGGGGAGTCTGATATACCGCTGTTATACGGCTTTATCGTTATTGCGACATTTATTGTTTTTATGTTGGGGGTCAGTTTAAGGCTACTTTCTAAGGGAATTGGTATAAGGAATTAGTTAACGAGATTGAATGATGCGGTGCGATAGGATAGAATTCGAAAAGTTTTATAAGTAATTTTTCTAGAAGTATTGACGGCAGGTCAGCGGGTTATAGTCGCTACTCGACATTAAACGTGCAGTCTGCTTAAACAAACAAACTTAAATCAATTAAGAAGCCTAATCAATGAACTACTTTAAGATCAAAGAAGGCTTGGACCTGCCAATTAAAGGCGCGCCAAGTCAAGTTATTTCAGAGGGTAATCAGGTTTCCAGTGTTGCCGTTTTTGGCGAAGACTACATAGATATGAAGCCTACCATGCTGGTTAAAGAAGGTGATCGTGTCAAGCTGGGGCAGATTTTATTTACCGATAAAAAAACCGAAGGTGTTAGTTTTACTTCGCCTGGTTGCGGGGTTGTCAAAAGCATTAACCGAGGTGCGAAACGTGTGTTACGCACGGTTGTTATTGAATTAGACGGTGACGATCAGGTTGAGTTTACCAAATACTCGTCTGAAAAATTAGCGAGCCTTGATGCGGTAGATGTTGTTAAGAACCTAACAGAATCAGGTTTATGGACAGCTTTTAGAACGCGTCCATTCAGTAAAGTACCTGCGCCAGCTACTCGACCTGTAGCGATTCATGTGTCCGTTATGGATACTAATCCATTAGCGGCAGATCCAAGTGTTGTTATTGCCGAAGATGCAGATGCATTTAAAGATGGTTTAACAGTGATCTCTCGCCTGACAGAAGGAAAGGTGTATGTGAGTAAGGCTGTCGACGCAGACATAGCAGTTCCCGGCATGGTCGAAGTCGCTGAGTTTTCTGGACCACATCCAGCAGGTCTTTCTGGTACGCATATACATTTTATTGACCCTGTTCATTCGAAAAAAATTGCGTGGACCATTGGCTATCAAGATGTGATTGCCATTGGTAAATTATTTACATCGGGTCTTTTAAACGTTGAGCGGGTCATTTCGTTAGCCGGCCCCAAAGTTCTTAAGCCGCGTCTTATTAAAACTAGACTGGGTGCAAATACAGAAGAGTTGGTTAGAAAAGAAATTGAGACGGGTAATGTGCGAATTATTTCGGGCTCTGTTTTGTCAGGTAGAAAAGCGAATAACTGGGCATCTTATTTAGGTCGTTACCATGTTCAGTTGTCAGTACTTCAAGAAGGAAGAGAGCGTCAGCTGCTAGGGTGGCTAAACCCGGCAGGCGAGAAATTCTCTTTTACAAATGCTCTGCTATCTAGTTTTAACCGTAAGAAAAAAATGGCAATGGATACATCAGCACACGGTAGCCCACGTGCCATGGTTCCTATTGGGGTATATGAAGGCGTGATGCCGTTGGATATTTTGCCAACACAATTACTTCGAGCCTTAGTTGTTATGGATGTTGATGCAGCTGAATCACTCGGTGCATTAGAACTAGACGAAGAAGATTTAGCGTTATGCTCATTTGTAGATTCAGGAAAGCATGATTTTGGTAAGGCGCTACGCGCTAATTTGGCACACATTGAGAAGGAGGGTTAATGTCTCGTTTAAGGAATTATTTAGATTCAATACACCCGAAGTTCGCTAAAGGCGGATCACTAGAGAAGTATTATGCGATTTATGAAATGGTGGATACCTTTTTATATACGCCTAAAGATGTTACCGCAGGCACAACGCATGTAAGAGATGCTATTGATTTAAAGCGTATCATGACGTATGTATTCATCGCGGCGTTACCTTGTGTGTTGATGGCAATGTGGAATACCGGCCATATGGCGAACATGGCGATGGCTGAGTTAAACATGACATCGCTAGATTCATGGCGTGGTTTTGTAACAAATGCGGTCGGCTATAACCCAGACAGTCTTGTGGCAAATATGGTACATGGTGCCATGTACTATATACCCATTTATGTTGTTACCGTATTAGTAGGCGGTATTTGGGAAGTCTTATTTGCAATTGTGCGAGGGCATGAGGTTAACGAAGGGTTTTTCGTTACATCAATGCTGTTTTCGCTGATTTTGCCGGCCACAATTCCTCTTTGGCAGGTAGCTATTGGTATTTCATTTGGTGTTGTTGTTGGTAAGGAAGTGTTTGGTGGTACAGGTAAAAACTTCTTGAACCCCGCGTTAACAGCACGTGCGTTTTTGTTTTTTGCTTATCCAGCTCAAATGTCAGGTGATGCTATTTGGACGGCTGTTGATGGGTTTAGCGGTGCGACGGCTTTAGGCATGGCTGCTGCGGGTGGTATTACAGCAGTAACGACATCAGGAATTACTTGGATGGATGCGTTCTTAGGAACGGTGCAAGGCTCAATGGGTGAAACCTCAACACTTGCGTGTTTAATTGGGGCGAGCTTTTTGTTATATACCCGAATTGCTTCGTATCGCATTATGTTAGGCGTCTTAGCTGGCATGATAGTCACCAGTACTATGCTTAATTTAATTGGTAGTGACACAAACCCTATGTTTGCAACACCTTGGTACTGGCATGCTGTATTAGGTGGTTTTGCATTTGGTGCCATCTATATGGCAACGGACCCTGTGAGTGCGGCGATGACAAACACGGGTCGATGGGTGTATGGTCTATTAATTGGTCTGATGGTGGTTTTAATTCGTGTGGTAAACCCTGCTTTCCCAGAGGGAATGATGTTGGCCATATTGTTTGCCAATATGTTTGCACCATTGATTGATTATTTTGTTGTTCAGTCAAACATCAAAAGAAGGGAGAAAAGAAATGCCTAATGAAAATGAAGCGAAGCCAGTAGGCAAAATGAACTTCCTCGCGTTATCAAACGATAGTACGCTTAAAACGTTCATCATGGCGACTTTAGTGTGCCTAGTATGTGCAGTTTTTGTGTCAATTTCAGCTGTTGCACTTAAACCACTACAAGAACTTAATAAAGAGCTAGATAAGAAGAAAAATATTCTTCAAGTAGCGGGTTTGTATGAGCAAGGCGATGATATCGAAGCGGCTTTTTCAAAAATTGATATTAAGCTTGTTGATTTATCAACGGGTGAGTATGTCACCGATATGGATCCGGCAACATACGATGTAAGACGAGCAGCTAAAGACCCAAACTTGAATGTAACAATACCTAAGTCAGATGACCTTGCTAATATCAGGATGCGTCCGAAATATATGCCGGTTTATCAAGTGAAAGAAGGTGATGCTGTGAAGCAGCTAATTCTTCCAATCAATGGTTATGGTTTATGGTCAACCTTGTACGGTTTCCTTGCGGTAGAAAATGATGGCCAGACCATTGTTGGTTTAAGCTACTACGAACACGCAGAAACCCCTGGTTTAGGTGGGGAAGTAGATAACCCAAAATGGAAAAAAATATGGGATGGAAAGAAAATCTACGGACCAGAGGGTGATGTTGCAATTAAAGTCATTAAGGGAACGGTTGTTCCGAGTGCACCTAAAGCGGAATATCAAGTTGATGGTTTAGCGGGAGCAACATTAACAAGTCGTGGTGTGAGTAATATGCTGAAATATTGGATGGGCGCTGAAGGGTATCAACAATACCTGAATAAAGTTCAAGAGAATGGAGCGTAACGATGAATAAAGAAACTCAAAAAATTATATTAGACCCATTAGTTGATAATAACCCTATCGGCTTACAGGTTTTAGGGGTTTGTTCAGCGCTAGCTGTAACAACAAACCTGGGGACGGCACTCGTTATGTCATTAGCCCTGACATCAGTGACAGCGTTTTCGAATCTATCAATTAGTATGATTCGTAATCATGTTCCTAGTGCAATCCGTATTATTGTTCAAATGACGATTATTGCATCGCTGGTTATTGTTGTTGACCAAGTGTTGAAAGCCTATGTTTATGATTTAAGTAAGCAGCTGTCTGTATTTGTTGGGTTGATTATTACTAACTGTATTGTGATGGGACGTGCAGAAGCATTTGCAATGAAAAACCCACCAGGACTTAGTTTTTTAGATGGTATAGGAAATGGTCTGGGGTATTCGCTTGTTCTAATGTTTGTAGGTACATTTCGTGAGCTCTTGGGCTCAGGAAAATTGTTTGGTATAGAAATCCTATCGACTGTAAATGATGGGGGTTGGTACGTACCTAATGGTTTAATGTTATTACCACCGAGTGCATTTTTTATCATTGGTTTAATGATCTGGGGTGTTCGTTCATTACGTCCTGCACAAGTTGAAAAGGCAGAATTTAAAATCAAAGAAGTTAACGGAACGGAGGTTGCGTAATGGAAGCTTATATAAGTTTATTTGTTAAAGCGGTTTTCGTAGAAAACTTAGCGTTATCTTTCTTCCTTGGGATGTGTACGTTCTTAGCTGTTTCTAAGAAGGTTTCTACCGCCATGGGTTTAGGTGTTGCCGTGATTTTGGTGCAAACGTTAACAATGCCACTGAATAACATTTTATACCAAGGTTTACTTAAAGAAGGTGCGCTTGAGTGGTTAGGGCTACCAGAAGTTGATTTAAACTTTTTAGGGTTAATTGTTTATATTGGCGTTATTGCGGCGGTCGTTCAAATTCTTGAAATGGCGATGGATAAGTTTGCACCAGCACTCTATAACGCACTGGGTGTGTTTTTGCCGTTAATTACCGTGAACTGTGCGATTCTAGGTGGTTCATTGTTTATGGTAGAGCGAGATTATAATTTAGGCGAAAGTTTAGTCTTTGGCTTTGGCAGTGGCTTAGGCTGGGCACTAGCGATTACAGCCATTGCAGGAATAAGAGAAAAGCTAAAATATTCAGATGTACCTGATGGCTTACGTGGATTAGGGATTACCTTTATCACAGCAGGCTTAATGGCGATGGGCTTTATGGCATTCTCTGGTATTCAACTGTAATTAGGAACTCAGTATGTTAGAAATTGGTTTAGGTATAACGTTTTTTACCGGTATTGTCTTAATCCTGGTGATGATTATTTTGGCGGCAAAGTCAAAATTAGTAGCGCATGGTAATGTCAAAATATTAATTAACGGTGAAAAAGAAGTAGAGGCACCTGTGGGTGGCAAATTGCTAGGCGCATTAGCAGATGCTCAATTATTCGTTCCTTCAGCGTGTGGAGGCGGGGGCACTTGTGGCCAATGTAAGGTGCGTGTTCAAGAAGGTGGTGGCTCAATGTTACCAACCGAAGGTGCTCACATTAATAAAGGTCAGCAACGTGATGGCGAACGCTTATCGTGTCAGTTAACGGTTAAACATGACATGAAAATTACAGTGCCAGAAGAAGTGTTTGGTGTTAAGAAGTGGAAATGTAAAGTTAAATCAAACCATAACGTAGCGACATTCATTAAAGAACTGGTTCTTGAATTGCCTGAAGGTGAAGATGTTGGCTTCCGTGCGGGTGGTTATATTCAAATTGAATGTCCACCGCATGTTGTAGATTATAAAGACTTTGACGTTGAAGAAGAATATAGAGCTGATTGGGATCACTTTAATATTTGGCGTTATAAATCTGAAGTTGATGAAGAAGTATTAAGAGCATATTCAATGGCTAATTATCCTGAAGAAGAAGGGATAATAATGTTAAATGTTCGTATCGCTTCACCAGCACCTAATGCGCCAGAAGGCACCCCACCTGGGAAAATGTCTTCTTATATCTTTAACCTTAAGCCGGGCGATGAAGTTACGATATCTGGCCCTTATGGTGAGTTTTTCGCCAAAGAGACAAAGTCTGAAATGGTCTTCATAGGTGGTGGTGCAGGTATGGCGCCGATGAGGTCACATATTTTTGATCAACTACGTCGGATTAAAACAGATCGAAAAATATCATTCTGGTATGGTTCTCGAAGCCTAAAAGAAATGTTCTATGTGGAAGATTTCGATATGCTCGCGAAAGAAAACGATAATTTTGAGTGGCACGTTGCTTTATCAGATCCACAGCCTGAAGATAATTGGGATGGTTTGACAGGTTTTATTCATGAAGTTTTATTTGAAGAATACTTAAAAAATCATCCAGCACCTGAAGATTGTGAGTTTTACATGTGTGGGCCACCAATGATGAACGCAGCGGTGATTAAAATGCTTCAAGACCTTGGTGTTGAAGATGAAAATATCATGCTCGATGACTTTGGTGGATAATTGAGTTTACTTAAGCACCCCGCTAAAAATGTAATATTTTTAGCGGGTTTTTTAATATTTCTCAGCTTACTTAATGGTTGCGATTCGCAGCATAAATCAGCGTTTACATTAAGTGGCGAAACGATGGGTACGACCTATCACATAACTATTGCAGCAGATCAATTAAATGAAACACAAGAGTCATTAAAAAAAGCAATAGACTCACGCTTAGTTGAAATTAATCAGTCATTCTCAACGTATATTGGTTCCTCGGAAGTGTCTGTCTTTAACGACTCTAAGGGCCAGCAGTGGCACAAAAAATCTAAAGAGTTTATAAATGTTTTAGCACACGCTCAACAGATAAGTGATATTACTGAGGGTGCATATGATATTACTGTCGGACCTTTAGTGAACCTATGGGGTTTTGGCCCGACATTTAATGTCGATGAGATACCAACTGAAGTTCAGATCAAGGAAGTCCTAGCTAGTGTGGGCTATCAAAATATTGCTTATAACCTAGACACGCTTGAGATTAAAAAGTTAAACGATAAGGTGTATATCGACTTTTCGTCTATTGCTAAAGGCTATGCTGTCGATGAAATTGCAGAACTTATTGAGTCAAGAGGCTATAGCAACTTTATGGTCGAGATTGGCGGAGAAATGCGATTACGCGGTAAAAACGCACAAAATACCTTATGGCGTATAGCAATTGAAAAGCCAGACTCAAAAAATCGTTCAATCCATCGCGTACTTAAGGTAAGCGATACGGCTATTGCTACCTCAGGTGATTATAGGAATTTTTTCGAGAAAGATGGTGTTCGTTTTTCTCACACTATTAATCCCACAAATGGCCAACCCGTTCAGCATAAATTGGCCTCAGTTACTGTGCTGGCAGAAAATAGTATGAAAGCAGATGCTTGGGCAACAGCTTTTATGGTATTGGGTCATAAAAAGGGGTACGATTTGGCTGTGTACAATAGATTAGCTGTTTTATTTCTGGTGAAGGATGGTGATGGCATTAGAGAAATAGCAACACCAGAATTTACCTTAATGACCCAGGGGTTATCATCATGAATATATTTTTAGTAACGTTTTTAGTTTTCATGCTAGTAGTGATATTCATGTCCGTTGGTGTGATCTTTAGCAATCGCAAAATCAAAGGCAGTTGTGGTGGTCTTAATAGCATTGATGGGCTAGAAGGTGATTGCGCTCTTTGTAGTAAAAAAACCTGTGATAAAAAGAAAAAGATGGAAAAGTTAAACGCTTAGTCATTCTTACAATAAGTTTATAGGATATAAGGGGAGTAGATGTTTAAGTCAGTATTAATAAAAGACTACATGGCCACTAATTTAACGACCTTCACGCCAGGGCTGGAAATTTCCCAGGCGATTAAGTATTTAAATACGCATAAAATATCTGGCGCACCTGTGGTGGATGAGCGTGGCACACTAGTAGGAATGTTGTCCGAAAAGGACTGTCTTCAAGTGGCATTACAGTCAACCTACTATGAAGACTGGGTGGGTGGTGTCGTGTCAGAATATATGACTGAAGAATTAGAGACAGTGCCAGATACGGCCAGTATTGTAGACGTTGCTGAGAAATTTTTAAAATCATCATTTAAACGTTACCCAGTACTCGATGAAGACGGCGAATTGGTTGGTCAAATTAGCCGGAGTGATGTACTTAGAGCACTGGATGAACTTTGGTAAGCTTTGTCTGAAACATACTACTGGTACGATTACGAAACAACGGGCATTGATCCTGCTAGAGATCGTGTGGTCCAGTTTGCGGGTATACGTACGGATTTAAACTTTAATCCAGTTGCAAACCCCGATGTTTTTTATTGTAAATTGCATGATGATATCTTGCCTCACCCAGAAGCCTGTCTAATTACTGGAATTACACCACAACATGCAATCAGGGAAGGTTTATTAGAAAGCGAATTTATTAAGCGAGTGCACCGTGAGTTTAGTACGCCTCAAACATGTGTCGTTGGATACAACAGTATTCGATTTGATGATGAATTTACAAGGCACCTTTTATATAGAAATTTTTTCGACCCTTATGCCCGTGAATGGAAGTCTGGCAACTCACGTTGGGATTTAATAGACCTAGTTCGATTGACACATGCTCTTAGACCAGATGGAATTAATTGGCCACAACGTGAAGATGGCGCGGCTAGTTTTAAATTAGAAGAGCTGACTAAAGCGAATGGTATCTTGCATGAGGCCGCACATGATGCCTTATCAGATGTATATGCCACTATTGAATTAGCAAAGCTTATTAAGCAACAACAACCTAGAATTTATAGTTGGGGCTTATCACTGCGAAATAAAAAAAAAGCCGCGGAAAACCTTGACCTGATACACAATACCGCTGTTATACATGTGTCGAGTAAATACCCTGCCGCACAAGATTGTTTAGCAGTTGTTGTCCCCATTGCTGCTCACCCAGTGAATAAAAATGGAGTGCTGGTTTTTGATCTATCTGCTGACCCAACAGAGCTTATTGACTTAACAGCTGAAGAAATCCACCAGCGATTATACACACCTACGGCTGAATTAAATGAAGGACAGAAGCGCCTGCCTCTTAAGACCGTTCATATTAATAAATCACCAATGTTGGCACCCTTAAGTACCCTGACTACAGAGGTCAAAAATAAATTAAATATTGATTTACTGCGGTGCGAAGAAAATAGGCAAAAAATACTCGGTGCGGGTATTGAAAAAAAACTAGCAGAAGTTTTCTCTATTAATACATTCGAAAGCGCTACAGACCCTGATTTAATGCTATATAGTGGCGGTTTTTTTAGCCCTATAGATGTGCAAAATATGACGCAAATACGTGCTTGTCCAATAGATAAATTGGCAGAGTTATCGTTGCCATTTGAGGATGAGCGTTTAGAAGAAATGTTGTTTCGTTATAGAGCAAGAAATTACCCGGAAACTCTTAATGAGGTGGAAAAAACGCAATGGCAAGCATATCGCCACGATTGTTTTATTAAAGAACATAATGATGGACGTTTAACCTTAAAAGCATATTTTGAAAGGCTTGATGAGTTAGTGGTTGAGGGTGATTGGAGTGAAGAACAGCAAGTGCTACTAGAAGAATTAATTGATTACGGTGAAGCAGTTGCCGACAGTTTGGTATCAGACTAAATTTTTATTCATTGGCTTTAATCGCTAACAAACGTGGCCGGACTGCAAACAACTTGAAGGTATCATGAAAAAAGATTAAAGGTGTTGGTAGAATGTCTCCGATAAACCTTATCCCAAGCGTTAAATCATAATTGGTTTAGCGTTAACGATTAACAAAGCGCAGGAAATAGCATGGCAGAAACAGTAGAAGAGCTAACCGTTAGTTATACAGATGGCGGTATTGAAACAGTAAAAGAACTTGATAAAGTCGTTCTTTCAAAGGGTGCATGGGCGACCGTTATATACAAGCATCAAGATTGGAATCGTACAAAAGAAGAGTATGGCCCTGATAAATATACCATTCGTCGTTATCAAAAGCGTAATGGTGAGTACCAGCAGAAATCAAAGTTCAATATATCGAGTGCTGCCCAAGCGGAAGGTATTATCGCGGCATTACAAGGTTGGATAAAAGAATAAGAAACCCCTGTTAGTAGCAAGGGGAGTTAAAAACTTGTTAATAATCAAAGCCAGATAAACACCATTGAGTGCTTATCTGGCTTTTTTGTTATATCACCTGTATTGTTTTCATGTTTAAAGAAAAATAGGACGAGCAAATACTTAGTGAGAGTTAGTTTAATGCTGCTTTTCACCGTAAAGCTTAGCGTATAAGCCCTGTTGTTCAATAAGCTTGTTGTGATGGCCTTGTTCGCTAATAATGCCGTCTTCAAAAACATACACATGTTGGGCCTGTTTTATGGCACTTAAGCGATGGGCAATAATGATTGTGGTGCGGTCCTTTAAGAAAGACCGCATTGATTTATGTAATTGAAACTCAGTTTCGCTATCCAGCGCTGAGGTTGCTTCATCCAGAATAACGACCTTAGGTTGGCTAAGGATCATTCGAGCAATGGCAAGCCGCTGACGCTGTCCACCGGATAAACGTACGCCTTGTTGACCGATCAATGTGTCCAGTTGCTGAGGTAATTGTTGTATGGTTTGTTGGAGTTGTGCAATAGACAGTGCGTGCCACAGCTCATTATCATTTAAAGAGCGCCCCATTGTTAAGTTGTCACGTATAGAAGCATTAAATAATACGGGGTGCTGAAGTACGGTTGATACATTGTCACGAATGGTATCAAAACCTATCTGAGTGACTGGAATATTATCAAAATAAATCATTCCGTCACTGATAGGGTATAAACCAAGTAGAGCCTGCACTAATGTAGATTTGCCGCCACCGCTAGCGCCAACCAAAGCAATTTGATCGCCTGACTTAATATCCAGTGTGATGCCATTGAGGATGTATTTGTGACGACCATACGAAAAATGAATGTTTTTCATTTGAATAGACACAGAGTGTTTATTTTTAAAGGGGTTAACTGTATGTGGATAACGAGGCTCATCTTTTAAAGTAATGAGGGAGTTTATCCGCTCGAGGGCGGCGTTTGCGGAGAAGAAACTTAATTGAACGTGCAGTATTTCTTGGACTGGACCCATCATAAACCACAGGTAGCCAAAAACGGCGAGCATCTGGCCAATACTTAGGTCGGCGTAGACGACCATGAACATTGCAAGAGCTCGAAAGATATCAAAACCGAATAAAAACACCATAAAACCCAGTCGGTTTGCAGTGTCACTCTTCCAAGAATAACTACTGGCACGAGTTCTAATAGTGTTGGCTTTACCAATCAATAGGGTTGTGTAATGTTTGCTTCGGTTATGAGCGCGAATTTCTCTTATCGCATTTAAGGTTTCAATAAGGGATTGTTGGAAGTCTTCAAAAGCCAAGTTTTCGTTAGCTTTTAAATGTTTAACCCGTTTGGCAAAAATGGTGGTGAAATAGATGACTGCAGGGTTGAGAAAAAGAATAAAGAGGGCAAGCTGCCAGTGCATCCAAAGCAGAACAATCGAGGTTCCAAGAACAGTAAGAATGGCCACTAACAGCTTACTTGTTGTACTGCCAATAAACTGGTCAACGGTTTCAATGTCAGTAATAAAATGACTGCTAATGGTTCCACTTCCAACGGTTTCAAACTCGGTCATTGAGATAAAAGGTAAACGTTGTAATAAATGCCGACGAATTTGAAAAGTGATTTCTTTAGCGGTCAGAGTAAATAGACGGCTTTGTAAAACGTTAAAAAAAAGTGAGATAGCCCTTAATAAAAGTGTTAATAGTAATAAGGCGAGAATATATAAGACAGGCCCGTGCCAAACAGTAGGTGTTATTTGTTGGATTGTTTGTACGGCAACACCGGGCTGTTTAAGTAAAACCTCATCGACTAATAATGGCATTAGAAGGGGCACAGGAACACTCGCTAAAACAGCGATCATGGCCATAATATTTGCTTTTATTAAAGAGGCTCGATGCTTTTTTGCCATGCTCAGCAAAGTTTGCCATCGGTAAGTATTATGGAAATGAAAATCTTCGTTTAGGTTAGTCAAAGTGAGCCTTATATCAAAGTATTTAACGGTTAAATGAATATTCTAATGGATAGGCCAATTGATGTTGAGCCAATTGCTTAGTCGTTAAATAAGCGCTTAAGTTATTAGCCCACCTATAGGCGTTGTGAGATAGAATAAAAATTGTAATGAAGGTCTTTTAAGTGAAGTGGAATATTTGCCAGGAGTTAAGTTAAATGAGTATTGAGTTATTGTTGGGCGTTGTAATAGGTACAGTTTTTGGTTTTTTCTTATCCTTGCTATTTAAAAAAGGAAAAGATGGCAGTTCAAAAATTAAAGCGCTAGAAGCTGAACACGAAGCATATCGCAAACAAGTCGATAATCATTTTGTTAATACAGCTGTCCTGTTTAAAGGCTTAACAGACCAATATCGAGATGTTTATCGACATATAGCGAACGGAGCAGGTGAGTTATGTTCTGATGAAGCAAAAGCACTTCAGGTCGATCTAGAAGAAACAGCTTTGCTTGCTATCCCAAATGAAGAGCTTGAAGTAGCACAGGAAGAAGGGCCGGTTATATCAAAAACAACGACAAAAAAAGAAGAGCCTCTTGAAGAAGACAGCGAGAAAGTAACTGAGATGGATGCACCTGAAAGTAACCCAACAGATGAGGATGATATTCCGCTGGCTAGCGAGGTGGAAATGTCTGCTGACATTGTTGAAGAAATTAAAAATCAGGCCAATAAAAAAAGCTAATGATGCCTGTCTTGTTGGTGCTGTAGCTCACCTAGATGTTAATCGGTTGTTAAGGGTGAGAGAAAAAGGTTATTTGCTTTGTCCAATGCTATAAAAGCCGACATTTTGTTGGTGCTGGTAACAATATTAGCGGCTATCAGTTGGATTTTTTCAAAAGAGGCAGTTTTGTTAATGCCTCCTCTTTTATTTATATGTTCGCGCTTTTTATTAGCTGGTTTGTTATTGTTGATAGTGGGTTTTAACCAATTGAGTGTCTTAAGTTGGAATCAGTACCGACAAGCTATTATCGTCGGGTTTATCTTTGCTTTAGGAATGTGTTTTTGGGTAATGGGGCTTCATTCAGGTGTTAGTTTGAGCGTAGCGAGCTTTATCACAAGTTCGGCGGTTATTTTTTCACCTATTATTTCAAAAATATTTTTTGCTGAGAAGGTGCCTTCTACTACATGGTATGCAATCCCCTTTGCCTTAGTGGGCCTAGCTTTCTTGTCCCTATCTGGAGAATTTGAGATACAAAAAGGGCAATTACTCTTTATTGTATCGGCGCTTTTTGTGGCCCTGTTTTTTGTATTGAATTCTCGAGCAGCTAATCATCGTGAAATAGTTGTATTAGGTGAGGTCACCCGGGTTAGTAAAAGAGTCCCAGCATTGCCATTAACAGCGATAGCCTTGGTAACTGTTGGTGTGTTAGTGGGTATGCTGTCCTTTATCACGGAGGGTTGGCTAGAGGCGGCAGAAGGGTTTTCAAGCACTTTGCTGGCTTGGGTATTGGCAAGCGCATTTATTGGCACGGCGCTACGTTTTTTTATGCAGACCCATGCGCAAAGCCTGTCAAGCAACAGTCATGGCGTGGTTATCATGATTGTGGAACCAATTTGGACAGCGCTTATGGCAGCCGCTTGGTTTGGAGAAAGCCTATCAGAAAAAGAGTTGATCGGTTGTGTATTAGTTTTTATCTCCATCATTATTATTCGTTGGACATTGATACAGAGATTGTTGAAACGTGCGTCAGCGTGAATAAGCTAGGTTCTGTTTCTGCTGAGCCGTTCTTTAGTCGTAGAAGGAATATAAAGTAGCTGATAGCAATATGAAGATGATTCATTGAGAGCTATAAAATATTACGTTATCCCTTTAAAATAACGGCTTTATTTTAATTAAATGGACAAGGGTATGATCATTAAACCAAAAACTCGTGGCTTTATCTGTACAACAGCACACCCTGTTGGTTGCGCTGAGAATGTCAACGCGCAAATTAAGCTGACACAACAACAAGGTCCGGTCAAAGATGGGCCTAAAAAAGTGCTGGTTATCGGGTCTTCAAGTGGTTATGGTCTGGCTTCTAGAATTACGGCAGCTTTTGGCTCGGGTGCTGCAACTATCGGTGTTTTTTTTGAAAAACCCGGTAGTGAGAAAAAGCCCGGCTCTGCAGGCTGGTATAACACGGCTGCATTTGATGCTGAAGCAAAAAAAGCAGGTTTGTATGCGAAGCATATTAATGGCGATGCTTTTTCAAATGAAGCGAAGCAAAAAACCATTGAGCTGATTAAAGAAGAGTTAGGTGAGATAGACTTAGTTGTTTATTCACTGGCTTCTCCTGTTCGTAAAGTTCCGGGTGCCGACCAGCTGACGCGGTCATGCTTAAAACCCATTGGTGAAACATATCGGTCAACCGCGATTGATACAAATAAAGATACTATCATTGAGGCAGAAGTTGAGCCTGCAACTGAGCAAGAAATCAAAGACACTGTGACTGTCATGGGTGGGGAAGACTGGGAGCTGTGGATGGATGCGCTGAGTAAAGCTGGCGTGCTCGCAAAAGGCTGTCAGTCGGTTGCTTATAGCTATATTGGAACTGCCATTACATGGCCCATTTATTGGGACGGAGCATTAGGTAAAGCTAAAATGGATTTGGACCGTGCAGCAAAAGCAATTGATGCGAAACTTAAACAGCTTAATGGTAGTGCGCATGTCGCCGTATTGAAATCGGTGGTAACGCAAGCCAGTTCTGCTATTCCAGTGATGCCGTTGTATATTTCAATGGTGTTTAAGGTGATGAAGGAAGCAGGTATTCATGAAGGTTGTATCGAACAAATAAACCGCCTTTTTAGAACGCAACTGTTTAATGCCGGAGCAGAAAAGAATTTAGATGATGCTAATCGCTTACGTTTAGATGATTGGGAGCTACGTGACGACATTCAACAACAATGTGTTGATATTTGGCCAACGGTAACAACAGAAAATTTATTTGAATTAACAGATTATGCGAGTTACAAAAAAGAATTTCTTAATCTATTTGGTTTTGAATTAGCAGCAGTTAATTACGATGAAGATGTCAATCCGCTAGTAGAGTTTGAATTAGAAACACTCTAGTTATTGTCTTACAGGATGCTTTGATTAGGCAAAAATTTTATGGATAAAAAAGACGCGCACATCATTGTAGTCGGTAATGAAAAAGGGGGGACAGGTAAGTCCACCCTTGCCATGCACATCATTGTTGGTTTACTCGATAAGGCTAAAAAAGTAGCGGTTATCGATTTAGATGCACGGCAAAAAAGTGTAGCGAGATATTTGCAAAACAGGCAAACGTTTATGGCAAATGGTGGAACCAAAGTTGCTATGCCAGCGTTTAAAGTAGTTGGTCAATCGACGGCTAGTTTAGTTAAAGACAGGGAAGTCGAAGATCAACAGAGTTTGCAAGAGGGGCTGGATGAATTCAAACGTGATGTCGATTTTATTGTTATTGATTGCCCAGGAAATGACACCTACTTGTCACGTTTGGCGCATGCCTTGGCAGACACCTTAGTTACGCCTTTGAATGATAGCTTTATAGACTTGGATTTATTGGGTGAGGTATCGGCGGATTCTTTTCAAGTTAAAAAACTTAGTTTTTATACGGAAATGGTTTGGGATAGCCGAAAGTTTCGCTCAGCGAGTGGTAAACCGCCGATGGATTGGGTGGTGGTTCGAACGAGACTGGCATCGCTAGATTCAAGAAATAACAAACGTGTACACAGTGCCTTGGAATCATTACAAAAGCGAATTATGTTTCGTTATGTGCCCGGCTTATATGAACGCGTTATTTATAAGGAACTGTTTCCAAATGGTCTGACGGTATTGGATCTCGAAAAGGTTAATAGTTTATCTCATGTCGCGGCAAGGCAAGAAGTTCGTTCGTTAGTTGATAGTCTTAACGTGGTGGAATGATCGCTCAGCTGACTGCAGAACAGGAGCAGCTGGTTATTGATGAAACCGCTCGATATATACAATTGGCGAACAGCTTATTGAGTACGGATTATCAAGTTATTCCAGTTAAATTTGATCTGACCGGTCACACGATTGGCATGTATAAAAGATCTCGTGAGCAAATATTAATCCGTTATAACGCGCTTATATTTTCAAAATATTTCAAACAAAATCTTCAGCAAACTGTGCCACATGAAGTTGCGCACTATATTATTGATAAACAGTTTAGTAAGAAAAAAGTGTTACCACATGGGCCAGAGTGGCGAGCTATGATGCAACAGTTTGGCGCTAAAGCGAGCCGAACAGCGCAATATGATTTGAGTGATATCCCTAAGCGACGATATTCAACAGTCCCTTATCGCTGCGATTGCCAAACGCATCAATTAGGTGTTCGTCGGCATAATAAAGTTGTTCAGCGCAAAACCAACTATTTTTGTCGCCAGTGTGGCGAGCTTCTTAAGGCTGTATGAGCTGGTTTGTCTACATTATTGAAGCCAGTGATAGTAGCTTGTATACAGGAATAACAACGGATTTAGACCGTCGTTTTCAGCAGCATGCGACGGGGCAAGGTGCGAAATATTTTAAAGGTCGCCGACCTGTTAAATTTGTCTATAGCGAGAAGGTGGATAATAGAAGCAGGGCTAGTATTCGAGAGGCAAGCATTAAAAAATTAACGAGGCTGCAAAAACTGCAATTAATCAGGCCTTGAATGATGCTGAGTTTGGCCCCATATTTTATTCTATTAAAAACTTTATTAACGCTTAGCCTATGACTGATTCAATAAAAGTAGTTTGCACATCCTGTGATGTGGTTAATAAGCTGCCGAGTGATAAATTAACTGCTGGTGGGCGTTGTGGTCAGTGTAAGAAAAAGTTATTTGCTGGCAAATATGTCACCCTAAAAGCTTCCAATGCGCAACGCCATTTTGAACAAAATGATCTTCCAGTTGTAGTAGATTGCTGGGCAGGGTGGTGTGGCCCATGTCGGTCTTTTGCGCCGACATTTGATCAGGCAATAAAAAAGCTAGAACCCAAAGCGAGATTTGCTAAGTTGGATACAGAGCATGAGCAACGGTTAGCCGCTCGTTTTAATATTCGAAGTATTCCGACCTTATTAGTGATGAAAAATGGAAAAGAGCTTGCTAGGCAAGCAGGCGTCATGAATTTATCACAATTTGAGCAGTGGCTGAAACCTTATATTTCTTAGCGCGAGACAGGTAATTTATACGGCGATTGAGCTCTTTTAGGGGGTCTTTGTTTGCTGTATTAGTTTAGCTCAGGTGAGTGCCAATGTTAATGGAGCACCGTTGGGCTACTGGTTTTGCCGGTGGAAAATAGCTGTTCGATATCAATGGCGTCAAAATGATAATGCTGATTGCAAAAATCACAGTGTGTGTCGACAGCACCTTTTTCTTCAAGTAATGAGACTAATTCTGCATGCCCGACAGTTAATAAGCCCGCTTCAATCTTTTCTCTAGAGCAACTGCATTTAAACTGTATCGCTTGTGGCTCGTAAAGTGTGACGCTTTCTTCGTGGAAAAGGCGGTGAATAATGTCCTCAGCTGTTAACTCAAGCAACTCATTGCTTGTGATGGTGTCTGCTAACATTTCTACGCGCTCCCAATCAGCTTGTTCGCCGTTATGTGCGGGCAACTCTTGTAGCAAAAAGCCAACGGCTTTGTCGCCATTTACGGCAAACCATAGGCGTGTTTTAAGCTGCTCAGATTGCTTAAAGTAAGACTCTAGTGCATCGGATAGGGCGTTGCCTTCCAAATTAACAATACCCTGATAAGGTTTGCCCATAGTTGGTTTAAGCGTAAGAACTAGTCGGGCATCAGCAAATAAGTCTGTCAGGTTTCCGGGCTTCACATCGCCATCCCAATGGGCTAAGCCGCGCACGTTTTGACGGTCACTTGCTTGAGCCACCAGCATGCTAATCGGTCCGTTCCCTTGAATCTGCAGAATTAATGAACCATCAAATTTCAATGTAGCAGATAAGAGCAGCGAGGCGGCAAGCGCTTGCCCTAATTGTTCAGCAACACTGGTAGGGTAGTTGTGTAAGGCTAATGCAGCTTGAAAACTGGTATCTAACGAGACAATTTCACCCCGTACGCCTAGTTCTTTAAAAAGAAATCGAAAGAGTTGGTCTTTATTTTCGTTTGACATAGTAGAGCTGCTCGCCTGTGCTGTTTTATCTAAAAATAGAGCCAACATTATATGACGGAATGCCCAATAACGGCGGCCAAGGCGTTATTTTCTTTATTGTATGAGGTAAGATATAAAACATGTTTGATAAAAAACTTATATTGCCTACAAAAGATCAAGCCTTGCCGGGTCGTACCGAATCGATGCCTGTGCCAAGGGAGCATTTTGTTTATTCTGGTCATGTTTTGGTCCCGCCTTTCCCTGATGGCCATAAAACAGCCTTGTTTGGTTTAGGCTGCTTTTGGGGCGCAGAACGTAAATTCTGGCAATTGGAGGGGGTATATTCAACAGCAGTCGGTTATGCAGGGGGCTATACCGCTAACCCAACATATGAAGAAGTATGTTCTGGGCAAACCGGCCATAATGAAGTTGTGTTAGTTGTGTATGACCCAACAGTTATTTCCTATGACAGTTTGCTAAAGGTATTTTGGCAGTCGCATGATCCGACGCAGGGGATGCGTCAAGGAAACGATAGAGGGACGCAATACCGCTCAGGTATTTATTATGCGACAAACGCAGAAGCGACATTGGCCAAGCAATCTAAAGAGTTATTTGAGCAGAAACTTAAAGCTGCTGGGTTAGGTGATATTACAACGGAAATTTTGCCAGAGCCTAGCTTTTATTATGCTGAGCATTATCATCAACAATATTTAGCGAAGAACCCGAGTGGTTACTGTGGCTTAGGTGGAACAGGCGTTACATTTTAAAATACACGCCTTAATAAATTCGATTTCTGCCTTGTTCCTTTGCTTTGTATAAAGATTCGTCCGCCATTTTAATAAGGGTGTCGACTGTTTGCCCTGTGCTGGGAATGCAAGTGCCTATGCCTATGCTAATGGTGACATAATCAGCGGCAGTGTTACCAGAATGCTCCCAATGTAAATCAAAAACGGCTTTGCGAACACGTTCGGCTATGACTTGAGCACCATTTTTGTCAGTGTTGGGCAAAATGATGGTGAATTCTTCACCGCCATAACGAGCAGATAGGTCAGAAGGGCGAAAACATTGGCCAGAAATAACCGAAGCGACGGCTTTTAAACAATCGTCTCCTGTTTGGTGACCATAGATATCATTAAATTGCTTGAAGCAGTCAATGTCTATAAACAATAGTGATATAGGTGTTTGATTTCGTTCTGCTAAATTCCAATCACCTTGAAGCCTTTGATCAAATGATCGTCTATTGGCGAGCCCTGTTAGTCCATCATATTGAGCAAGGCGTTCGAGCTTTTCTTGTGCTAATTTTGCTTCTGTCATATTTCGAAGTGATTCAACGACAGCGACTAAATCACCAGCCTCGTTGTATATTGGCGCTGCATCAATTGCTAGATAAAAATGCCCAGGGACTTTGGGTATCTGACACCAATTTTCAACTCTAAGCCGGTGTTCGTTAACCGCATCGTCGATTTGTAGAGAATAAAGCTCCGCGATTTTATCTGTATCATTCTTTAATAATAAGTCGGCTAAGCAATCTCGTTTTTCATCATAAAAAGCCTGCCAATGATTCTTTGTGCCGATCATGTTTTCAGCCTTACAATTAGTGAGTTGTTCGCAGGCTCTATTCCAAATTAAAACCTCTCCATCTGCATCTAAGGCAAAAGTAGGGGTGACATGATCTTGCATGAGTCGATTAAGGTTTTCTTGCGCAAGCTTTTGTTCGGTGATGTCTCTGATGGTCTCAACAACAGCAATCAGTTTGCCTTTTTCATTATAGATAGCGCCAGCATCAACGGCTAAATAGAAGTGGCCAGGAACATTAGGTATTTGACACCAATTTTGAGCATGGACGCCGAAGTGGTTGTTGTCTGAGTGATAAGAGTATAGGGCTTTGAGTTTATCGACGTTACCGTTGACCAGCAAGTCAGCTAAACAGTCTCTTTTATGATCATAAAAAGCTTGCCAATGGCGGTTAGTGCCGAGCACTTGGTCGGCTTTAACATTGGTTAAACGTTCACAGGCTTTATTCCATATCAGCACTTTGCCATTAGCGTCGAGTACAAACGCGGGGGTTACCAATTGACTCATCAGTGGTTCAAGTAGCTGATCTTTGTTTAACATTTTTAATGCCTTATTGTTTTTCTTGAAAGTTAGAGAAGCATTAGCATTTTAAAAAATAAATACGCTTTTATAAATGCTAGCAGATAATGTTTTTTTGTTGATGGTTTGTGGATTGGTATTAACTAACAGGTGCCGCTAGTTTTGGCAATTCCCAATGAATAGGGGGGATATTATGTTGTTGGAGGTAATGGTTGGTTTGACTAAAGTGCCGACAACCTAAAAAACCACGGTGGGCTGATAATGGTGACGGGTGTGGGGCTTTTAAAACAAGGTGCTGCTGCTCATCGATGAAAGCCCCTTTTTTTTGTGCGTAATTGCCCCAAAGTAGAAACACAACGTGTTCGTTTTGTTCAGCAACCGTATGAATGATTTTGTCTGTAAATGTTTCCCAGCCTTTTCCTTGGTGAGCGTTAGGCTTGTCGTACTCAACGGTGAGGACACTATTTAGTAATAAAACACCTTGTTTTGCCCAGCTCTCTAAACAGCCATGTAAGGCATAAGGAATACCTAAGTCGGCGTGTAATTCCTTATAAATATTTAACAGTGACGGTGGTATTTTGACGTCTGGCTGAACCGAAAAGCACAGACCGTGCGCTTGGTGCGGCTGATGATAGGGGTCTTGGCCCAAGATAACAACTTTTACGTCGTTTAAAGGGCAGGCCTCCAATGCGTGAAACCAGTTGGCAGAATGAGGGTAGATAGTTTTGCCATCGTTTTTTTCTATGCGCAGAAACTCCTTAAGGACTAGCATATACGGTTGGTTTAGCTCGTCATCTAAAAAAGGTTTCCAGCTGGGTGCATTAGTAAGTGCCATCGGTTTAGTGTATTAGGGCCGCTAATTTTTCTGCTCTATTAAGCAATTTGTTTGAGTCTTCCAGCCCATCAATAAAGCGTTTTGGAATGTTTTGAATGCCTACCTGTGCCCCAACAAGGGCACCGGTTAACATGGCTCGCGCCATATTTTGCCCACCACCGTTTATGGCGTGTAAGACGGCATTTTCAAAATCATCTGAATAACGCGCAGCTAAGTAATAACAGGCTGGGAATTGATGGTAAACAGCACATGGCATACCATAGACAATAGAGACTTTCCATGCAGGTTGAATTAGGTTTTCGTGCGCAGCGCGAGCAATACTCGATGGGGTTAGTAAAGCATCTGGCGATGCAAACGTGCCAGCCCCCGACGGTTTGCTCCCCGGTATGCTCATCGCGTGAAAGGGAAGCTGGTGATCGGCAACTAATTGCATTAATTTACTAGATAAATTTTCATCTAGTGGGTGCCCTTGGACTAACATACCAAGGACAGCAGAATAAGCAACGGTCATGGCATTAATGGTTTCGTCACACTGGGTGAGCAGTGTATTGCTTGATACGTTACGAGCTAATTCTTGTGGTTTTGTTGCATAACGTACCGCTAAGGCCAAGACCCTTTCAGCGGCTTCAGTGTTATCGGTGAAGCCAGCTACTTCACCCCAAGGCTTATTATGTTGCGTGCGCAATACCCAAGCTTCACGGATGGATTGGCTAGTAAAACCACCGGGGCCGACATTGGCGGTTCCATCAAGTTGCGGAAACAATTCAGTATCTAGGCGTCGACAAAAATCTTCTTCGTTGTACCCTCCATTAGTGAGTATAGAGTCAATCTGCATATTCAAGATCAGCCCCGACTGTGATTGCTGGCCAGCTTTCATGCCGGCGTGATAACGGTCTGGTTGAGGATCTGTGTAGTCGTTGATCCAGTCGCCATAGAGTCGATATTGCTCATTAAGATCATAAAACCAATGCGGACCTAGACCTAAGGCATCGCCGATATATGCGCCCATAATGGCGCCCATCGCACGATCTTGAAGATTAATAGTAGACATATATAAGACCTGTTGTTGTTTTTTATTGTTATAGCACTTTGCAAGCAGACATGCATCTACTTAAAGCGTGTGGATATTCTCTGTTAAAATGCGCAAATGAGCACACTAGATAAAACTAAAACACGCTATAACAAACTTCAAAAACGTTTGAGACGCGAAATGGGGCAAGCGATTGCCGATTATAATATGGTGGAAGACGGTGACCGGATTATGGTCTGTTTGTCCGGCGGTAAAGACTCTTATACGATGCTGGATATTCTGCTTAATTTGCGTAATAGTGCACCCATTAATTTTGAAATTTTGGCGGTTAATCTAGATCAAAAACAACCCGGTTTCCCCGAGCATGTTTTGCCTGAGTATTTACAATCGATAGGCGTGCCATACCATGTGATTGAACAAGATACGTATAGCGTTGTAACCCGTGTTATTCCCGAAGGTAAAACGACTTGTGGCTTATGTTCAAGAATGCGTAGAGGGGCCTTGTATGCGTACGCGGAAGATAATGGTTTTAATAAAATTGCCTTGGGACATCACCGTGATGACATTATTGAAACGTTTTTTCTGAATATGTTTTATGGTGGTCAATTAAAGGCAATGCCCGCAAAACTTAAAAGTGATAATGCTAAGCATATTGTTATTCGCCCCTTAGCTTACTCAAGAGAGAAGGATATCGCTGAGTTTGCCGGGCTTAAGGGCTACCCGATTATTCCGTGTAACTTATGTGGTTCACAAGAAAATTTACAGCGCGTACAAATGAAGAATATGTTGACTCAATGGGATAAAGATTTTCCTGGTAGAGTGGAAACTATTTTCAATAGTATGAAAAATATAAAGCCTTCACAACTGCTGGATAGGCAGTTGTTTGACTTTGAAACCTTGTCGCAAACCACAGAAGCTAAAGTAACAAATGAGTTTCAACCGGTTATTTTCCCAGCCATGTCAGCAAGTAAACAATCGTGATGGGTCCTTTTTTGCTGCGTTGGTTGTTATCTTTTTGGGTTAAAGCAACAGTATTGCCGAAAGGTGAAAAATGGCTGGCATCACTTAAAAATCAAAAGGTTTGTTATGTCACCTTCAGTGATGCTTGTTCAAAACAAATTGTGCTGGAACAAACTTGTAAGAATCTGGGCCTGCCGCTGCCTTCCAATGGCATAGAAGTAGAGTCAGCGGTCGAGTCTGAGGCGCTATTTTCATTAGAAAGCCTAAAAGAACGTAAAGCAGATCCTGCACCAGCACGCTTGGCTAGATTAATCGATGTAGCACAATCCTCCAATGACGATATTTTAATCGTTCCGGTTTCCATTTTTTGGGGCCGTGGTCCTCGAAAATCAGATGGTTTTTGGAGCAGTTTATTTACCGATGAGGGGGTTAAATCTAATCTTCTTTCACGAGCGCTTTCAATATTATTCAATGGGCGTACTACGCTATTACGGTTTGGCGACCCGGTTTCGTTAAAGCAGCTTAATGCGGGGAAACCAAGTGTACCCTATACCACTAGAAAACTAACACGTGTGTTGCGGGTGCACTTTGCTAGAACGCGTCTAATCACGATTGGCCCTGACCAACTATCACCCAAGAAAATAGCGGAAGATTTACTGAAAACCCAAATTGTTCAGCAAGCTATACAGCGGGAAATAAAGCGCAAGAAGTTATCGAAAAATGAGGCAGAAAAACAAGCGAAAGCGTATGCCATTGAAATTGCTGCGGTGATTAATATTCGGGCGGCTATGGTGCTTGAAAAGGTACTAGGTTGGCTGTGGAATAAACTGTACGATGGTATTGTTTTGCACCATTTTGCCCGTGTTGAGCGATTGTCACGTAAACATCAGATCATTTACGTACCAAGCCATCAAAGTCATATGGATTATTTGGTCTTATCTTATACCTTGTATACCCGTGGTTTGGCCGTACCACATGTCGCGGCAGGTATTAACTTGAATATACCAATTGCTGGGCCATGGATTAGGCGTTGTGGTGCTTTTTTCTTGCGTAGAACGTTCAAAGGAAATGTTTTATATGGCTCGGTATTTGAGGCGTATATGGGGTATTTAGCTAACCGTGGTACGGCGGTTGAGTATTTTGTCGAAGGGGGACGCAGCCGAACGGGGCGTAAACTCAAAGCAAAACCAGGCTTGTTAGCGATGAGTGTTCGAAGTTACCTTAGAGATCATAAACGGTCGGTTGTCTTTATTCCGGTTAATTTTGCGTATGAAAAACTGGTTGAAGGTGAAACATATGTTAATGAATTAAGCGGCAAGCCGAAAAAGTCTGAATCAGTTATGGGGGTATTACGTTCATTTAAAGCCTTAAAAGATCACTTTGGCCAAGTACATGTAAATTTTGGTTCGCCTATTTATTTAGATAAATTAATTGAAGCGGAACGGCCGCAGTGGCGTCGAGAGGATTGTGCTGATAATAAAGAACTGGTTAATGCAGTTGTCAGTAAATTAGGTACACAGATTATGTCTGGTATTAATGAAGCAACGCATGTTAATTGCGTAGGCTTATTGGCGATGGCCTTGTTAAACACGCCAGAGCAGTCGATGAGTGAAGCGGACTTAATGACACAATTGGATTTATACTTGGCTTTACTTGACGCAGCGCCCTATTCAAAAGACGTCACACGTATTGAATTAAACGCCAAAGAAATTATTGCCTATGGTGAAGAGTTTGGCATTGTTAAAAGAGGTGTTGGCGAGTCAGGTGAACGCTTGTATGTAGAAGGTAGCGATGCTGTTTTGATGACATATTTTAGAAACAATATCGTGCACTTATTTGTTCTACCTTCCTTTGTTGCTTGTTGCTTCTTAAGCCATCAGTCGTTAAAAAAGAAACAAGTTGTTCATTGGTTTAGGTTGGTGTATCCCTTCTTGAAAGATGAGCTTTCTATGCATTGGACTAATAGACAAATTACGTACACAGCAAATAAGGTGATTGCTTGTTTGGTTGACCAAGGCTTAATCAACCAATCGGCGGACACATTTTCGGTGAATAAAAGTCATCACCAAACAATCGGCTTTTTATCACGTGGGGTGCTATTGAGTTTGGAGCGTTTCTATTTAACGGTGTTATTGTTGAAGAAGAATGGGGTAGGCCACTTTACGCGTTTTGAGCTTGAAAAAACCTGTGGCGAAACAGCACAAAGGCTTTCTGAACTTAATGGCCTAAATTCCCCAGAGTTTTTCGATAAAGTGTTATTTAAAGGCTTTATTGAAATGCTTTATAACCAAGGTATTATTTGGCTGAACGATAACCGAAAGTTAATGTACGGTGAGGTGCTTGACTCAATTGTTGACGATGCCGGTTTGGTAATGAGTCAGCAAGTGCGTAAAAATGTTCACGGTTTAGTCGAAGCATAATTTAACTTAACTGAGCTGCTCGAAAATTCTGAACCCCGCAATATAGGTGCCCGCTGCAGAGCCAATGGTGCTGAATAAAAACACTAGCAGGGTACGAGAAACACGGTTTTTCCACCAACCACGAATAGTCACTGTATCTGACTTTAGCGTAGAGAAATCTCCAACACGAGGTTTTCTTAGCCAGGCTTCGGTGGCAGCCGTTACCATGCCAGCCCCAACGGTCGGATTAAGTGATGTGAGTGGCGCCGCCAAAAAAGCGGTGATAATAGTGATAGGGTGTGCACCCGCTAATATGACTCCAAGGGCGGACAAGCCACCATTAATAACAACCCATTCGATAACTAGTTGCCAACCAAGCTCGGGTGCTCGATTAAAGCCGATACCAAAACCAATAAAAATTAAAGCAACAATCAGCCAAGGAATCAACTTAGGCCAGCGGCTAGTAGCAGGAATACTTTCAAGCTCTTCAATGTTTTTGGTGTTTTGGAGTTGAGACTCAAGGTAGCCTTTGATGCCCTTTAAATGCCCAGCACCAATAACGGCGAGAATAGTTTTATATTGACCAGAATGGGCATCATTGAATAAACGATGGGCCATGTATTGGTCACGTTCATTAACCAGTGGCATATAAATTTCGTTTGATGATTCGGCAAATTGTGAAAAGGTTGCCTCTAAAACATCCCCTTCTTTCAATTTTTCTATGTCTTCCTCGCTGACTTTTTCTGAAAACATAAGGCTTGCAAAGAGACCAGAAAACAGCTCCATGCGTTTCCACCAAGGGACATTTCGATAGACGCGTTTTAAGGTGATGCCAACGTCACGATCAATTAGTAAAACAGGTTTGTGTGATTGTTGTGCCAGTTCAGCGGCCATTTTCATTTCAGCACCAGGTTCAATACCCATCTCATCAGCCATTTTTTGCTGGAAAGCACCTAATGCCAAGCTGGCAGCGACCATGGCAGCTTTACCACTTTTGATCACATTAAATAAATCCATCTGAGCCAGGTTGTCAGGGTCAATCAGCGCATTGTAGCGACTAGGGCAAAGCTCTATTGCAACAGCCTCATAATGGTCTGATGAAAGTAGGCTGTGTACTGCGTCAGCACTGGCTTTAGATACATGAGCGGTGCCGAGCAACGTGACTTCACAGCCGTTAATATTAATTGTTTCTATCGGTTGGTCTGAGAGGTTATTCAAAGAAAGTCTCTGTTGATTTAAAGTTAATAAGAATTTGTATTATCGTTGAAATTGGATTTTTTCGCCCAGTCTTTTGCGACTAAAAAAATACGTTTAATTTCATGCCCTTTTGATGTCTCGGGTAAAAAACCAGCCAAGCATAATGGTGATGCTTGTGAGCGATCTAAAAAATACTGAGCGATGCTGTCCGTGTCGAGGTAGCTATTATCAGGGCAGTACAATTGAGAGGCCATCCATTGGTCTTTCTTTAAGACTTGCCATTGATATCTAGATGATTGGAAGTGCTTTACAAAGTGCTCTAAACGTGCCCATTGTGCGTGTTGATGGTCGCTTGCAACAAGTGAAGGGGGTGCGGGCTCAGTAGATTGTATGGGGTGAAACAAGCGTCCCTTCATTAGGCCAATATGTTCGTCTATGGTAAGGCCTAGTTGCTGAAGTTGTTGCTTTGCTGCGGGATGTTCAGATAATTTGCTTTGTCGTGATTGCATGGAGTCGTACTTGAGGTCTAAACGGTCTTTTAACATAGGCCCCACCCATGATTGAGTAAAAGCGGTATCGTTTATACCCAGGTAAAATTTACACGCGACTTCCCAGTGTTGGACTTTATCTCTTGCATGATCCTTGATTATGAAATCAAACTCGCCAATGGTTTTGTTGGTATCTTGTATTTGAAGGTTCTGGGCTAATATTTCGTAGCGATGGCTATGATTAAACCAGTAAGTCAACAATGTTTCAAAACGGTGGCCTAATCGATAGTCCTTTTGCTTGGCTAATAACTCAACCAGTTCGGCGGGGTTTGCATCCAATTGTTTAAGCGGGGCTTTAAAGGCCTGATAGGCTTGCTGCCAATCGCTTGACTCGGTCCAATACTGGTGCTGCTTGAGTCCTTGAATAATAGGCGGATTGACGATGACCCAAGCGAGGTCTCTTACCAGTGCATGTTGTAAAAAAGTATCAGTGTGCAAAGTCGCGTTATGTACCTTCTGGGCTATTAAATAAAAGGTATAAATCAATCACACAATCAGGGATTTTTTCAGCCATATCGTCGAGTAGGTCGTCATTTTGGGTGATCTCATCTATTTCATCATCGAGTAACTCAGAGCACGCTAGAATCGGTAGCGTGAGTTCGGCAACGTCTTCTGGCTGAGAGTTAAACCACAGATCTTCATGCATAAAGACACCCTGCATAAAACCAGACGACCATAGGGTGAGAAAGTCTTCATCAGGTTCTTCAGACTCGCCAATCATCGTTGGGAACTCACCATTTAATAAGGCTTGTTCAATATTTTGTTGTAAATCAAAAATGGCTTTTTCAATAGAGGCGTCGGCGTCATTATCTGCCAATATTTCGGATAGAATTTGTTGCTGTGACAAGCTGCCAGGTTGTACAACTAGGCTGGTTAAAAAACCATGCATTTCAAAGAAGTACATGGCTTCGTCACTCAGTTTTTCAGAGTTAAAGAATGTGTTTAAAAGGTCCATAGCGACTAATAATGATAATTTGAGAAAATTCTATTTTTTTATAATGTGCCAGCACAGAGGTGTATCTCGTAGAGCTGTCAACAGCCGCAAATAACGAGAGGCTAGTTTTTCTGTTTTGCAAATTTAAGACGTATACTAGCGGTTTTCTGTGTTAACGATCACATTATGCTACATATTGAGTGCTAGCGCATGGGCAGATATGAGTATCTTCATTCTGTAGAGCGTTGACTAAGTGAAGGGCGTTTGAAAGGGTGCAAGGCCATTAAGATAAGTTGAGCTGAATAAATGAGGCTGACCGAGCTTTAATACGCACTGGCTACTTTAAATGCAGTTAAACTTAAGCTAGTCGAGTGTTTATACTTAATTGGCTGTTAGTTCAAATAACACAACTAATTCTAAAATAAAACGTATGGAAACATTAACGCAGTTACTGAGCTCAATGAGTAGTTTTGTCTGGGGACCGGTGATTTTAGCTTTATTGCTAGGAACGGGGCTTTATTTAATGCTGGGCTTGCTCTTTTTGCCGATTCGCCAATTGCCGGCTGCTTTTTCATTACTGTGGCGAGGCCGTGTTAGTAATCAGTCTGAAGCAGGAGAGATCAGCCCGTTTAATGCCTTGATGACCTCATTAGCGGCCACTATTGGAACTGGAAATATTGCTGGGGTGGCAACAGCGATTTTTTTAGGTGGTCCAGGCGCAGTTTTTTGGATGTGGTTAACAGCTTTGGTAGGAATGGCGACTAAATACGCTGAAGCTGTACTTGCGGTTAAATACCGGGAAGTGGATGAGCGCGGTGCCTATGTTGGTGGTCCGATGTATTACATCAAGAATGGTTTGGCTGAACAATGGCACTGGTTAGGCTTTCTGTTCTCTTTATTGGGTGCCGTGGCTGCGTTTGGCATTGGTAATACTATTCAAGCAAACTCAGTAGCCGATGCATTAAGTAGTACATTAGGGGTGCCGGCTTGGCAAACTGGTTTGGTGATGGGGGTTGTTGTTTATATTGTTTTGGTTGGCGGCATTAAACGTATTGGTCATGTGGCCTCTAAACTGGTGCCGATGATGGGCATCGCTTATCTAACGGCTGCGGGTATTATTATTATTCAACACCTTGACGCAGTGCCAAAAGCACTTCAGTTGATCGTTAATGATGCTTTTACAGGCACGGCAGCCGTGGGTGGCTTTGCAGGTGCGGGGCTAATGGCAGCTATTAGGTTTGGTGTTGCAAGGGGTGTTTTTTCCAATGAAGCTGGCCTTGGAACAGCACCTATTGCTCATGCGGCAGCACAAACTAATAACCCGGTACGGCAAGGCAAAATTGCTATGCTGGGTACCTTTATTGATACCATTATTATTTGCACAATGACCGCCCTAGTGATTATTTTAACGGGTAGTTGGAGTAGTGGTGAAACCGGCGCATCGTTGTCTGCCTATGCATTTAAAATGGGGCTTCCCGGCTATGGAGAGTATGTTGTGAGTTTTGGTTTAGCCGTTTTTGCTCTGACAACCCTGTTAGGGTGGAGCTATTACGGTGAACGATGTGCGGAATATATTTTAGGTGTGGCTGTTATTCCTTGGTATAGAATTGCATGGGTGTTGGCGATACCACTTGGTGCAGTAATGGAGTTAGATTTTCTTTGGTTGCTGGCCGATGTGTTAAACGGCTTGATGGCTATTCCAAACTTAATAGCTTTATTGCTGTTGAGCCCGGTTGTATTTAAGCTTAGCAGGAAACCCTAGCGGTTTGTTTACGCGTTAATGGTTTGTTGGCGGGAGTGTTCGTCAGCAAAGGATAATAAAAACGTTAGCCATTTTTCAAAGAAATAATTTATAGCCCATTTGTTATTTAATATCTCTTTTGGTGACAGGTTTTGTTGTTGACCAGAGCTTACGTGTTCATCGATATGAATGACTTCGACTGATTTTGTGTCTAAATAAACACGGCATTTAAACCGCGATTTAGTTGCTTCCTTACTTGTGTGGGCATGCTGAAAATACACAGTATAAGTAAAGGGGCCGGTTGCGATCACCTGTGAATCAACAGCGATACTGTTGAAATCACCTTCGGTTATTTTGGGTATTAAGCGTGATAATCGGGTGTAATTTTCTTCACAAAGGACTTGTAAACAAAAAGACTTATTAATCGGCCGAACAAGGTTTAGCATTAAGCTGGTGAGTAGCTGGCACTGGAACTATCGGTTTCCCAAACAGATACCTTGGTGACTGGAAATCCGCCTTTAGAAACGTAGTTATAGATAAGTTTTGCAAGAAACTCTGCTGTAGGGTGCTCATCTACTACCATTAATCTTTCTCCTGCTTCTTGAAGAAGAGGCAGAACAGGGTCATTTTTATGCAAAAGCATATTGTGATCCAGCGTTTCATTAATCCATTGGCCGGCGAATTGTTTGATGTCGGCGAAATCACAAACCATGCCTTGCTCATTGAGCTGTTCTGACTCGAGTGTAATCTCTACACGCGCAGAGTGACCATGTAAGTGGCGACACTTGCCTGGGTGGTTCATCAATCGATGGCCATAACAGAAACTTAAATTTTTGGTAATACGGTACACATTTAATCCTGTGGAGTTGACTATTAAACGCCTTTAATGCCTTCGATGGTGGCCGCTATCTCATAGAGGTTATCCTCAATCGGCGTAACACGATTGATTTCAACGATAGCATTTAATGGGGGGGTGTTTGGGTTAACAGATTGGACCGAAATCTCAAGGGAGCAACCTTGGGTTAACTTTTCATGGGTTTTAAACAGAATGCCGGCAGCACTTAAGTTGAGACTGATGGCAGTGCCCTTAGCTCCGGTGCTGGGGTGAGTAAATACCATATTGCACTCGGTGGTTGAGCGGCTGAATTTTCGATGATCAGTTGATTCGGGCATATATAAAATGTCTGTCGAATGAGCAAAAGCTATTTGATCAATTCTAGCTTAAAAATTAAAGAATTATTAGTGAATTGATGAAAACAAGGTTCATTTTACATGGCTTTGAAAATGCATGGGAACTAGCGCTTCCTCAGGGGCTATTTCTCTTGTAAATAAACGATTATTTTGGCAGTATCAAGTAAGCTATATTTAAATGGCTAGGGCATCAAGGCTCAATAAAGGGCTTCATGGAGTAGGGTTACGTTATTTTATTTAAAATTCAACATACAATCTCAAAGAGGAAATCAAATGAGTCAACGAGTTGCATTGGTTACAGGCGGTACAGGAGGTATTGGTGAAGCAGTATGTCAACGGTTTGTAAAAGATGGTTATAAGGTGGTGGCAGCGTACAATAACAGGGAAAAAGCACAGGCTTGGCAGTTGGCTCAAAAAGAAGCCGGCTTTGATATTGAAATTGTTCATTGTCCCGTGACTGATTTTGAAGCATGTGGTGACGCCATCCAATGGGTTGAAAATAATGTCGGCCCTATTGATATTTTAGTTAATAATGCCGGCATTACTAAGGATGGCATGTTTAAAAAAATGCCTAGAGAAAACTGGGATGCAGTGATTGATACTGATTTGAATAGTGTATTCAATATGACACGTCAAGTTTTTGAAGGGATGGTCGAACGTGGTTTTGGTCGTATAATTAATGTGTCCTCGGTAAATGGTCAGTTGGGTCAAATAGGCCAAGTGAATTACTCAGCGGCTAAGGCTGGGGTGCATGGCTTCACTAAAGCGTTAGCACGTGAAACAGCGCGTAAAGGCGTTACTGTTAATACTATTTCACCAGGGTATGTGGCAACGCCAATGGTGATGGCCATTGATGAGGAAGTACGTAAGATGATTGAGAGTAATATCCCGACTGGCCGTTTATGTCAGCCGGAAGAGGTCGCACATGGAGTCTCCTTTTTGGCCAGTGACTTAGCGGCTTATACAACAGGTTCAGACTTGAGCATGAATGGTGGTTTATTTATGCATTAAACGATTAGATAAAGTCACTTTTAGATGGCTTTTATTTATTTAGATTAGACAAATTAGAGGAGAAGGAATGTCGGACGTTCATATACACAAAGTACCCAAAGCGGTAGCTGATCATGCGCATATTAATAAGGAAGTATATGAAGCAGAGTATCAACGCTCAATTGAAAATACTAAGGGTTTTTGGGATGAAAAAGCAAGAGAGTTTTTAACTTGGTCAAAGCCATGGGATGTAACAGTAGAGCATGATTTTCCAAAAGGTGAGGTTAAATGGTTTACTGGAGGCAAGCTCAATGTAAGTGTGAATTGCTTGGATCGGCATCTTGAAACGCGTGGCGATCAGCCAGCTATTATTTGGGAAAGTGATGATCCGGCAGTCGACAAAACATATACTTATAAAGAGCTTCATGCGGAGGTGTGTCGCTTTGCTAATGGTTTAAAAGCCGAGGGTGTAAAAAAAGGTGACCGTGTTTGTATTTATATGCCAATGGTTGCTGAAGCTGCCATTGCAATGCTTGCGTGCGCAAGAATTGGTGCGGTTCATCTAGTTGTTTTTGGTGGTTTTTCCCCTGATGCGTTAAAAGATAGGCTTCTTGATTCAGAAGCGGCGGTAATTATTGTCGCCGATGAAAGTGTTCGTGGAGGTAAAGCAGTACCGTTAAAGGCTAATGCGGATCAAGCCTTAAAAAGTTGCCCTTCAGTAAAATCAGTGGTGGTGGTTCAACGTACAGGTGGCAGTATAGATTGGACAGATGGTCGAGATGTTTGGTATCACGATTTACTTGAGAATGCGTCAGATGATTGCCCAGCTGAAGAAATGGACTCTGAAGATCCCTTGTTTATCCTTTATACATCGGGCTCAACAGGCAAACCAAAAGGTGTTTTACATACGACGGGTGGCTATTTGCTACATGCTGCGGTGTCGCACAAATATGTTTTTGACTATCACGATGGGGATGTTTACTGGTGTACAGCGGATGTAGGCTGGGTAACGGGGCATACATACATTGTTTATGGGCCATTAGCGAATGGTGCGCAAACGTTGATGTTTGAAGGCGTGCCAACTTATCCTGATGCTTCGCGCTTTTGGAAAGTGGTGGAAAAGCATAAAGTTAATATTTTTTACACGGCACCTACGGCTATTCGTGCCTTGATGGCTAAAGGTGATGATTATGTAAAGACTTGCGACTTAAGTAGTCTAAGAGTTCTGGGTAGTGTGGGTGAGCCGATTAACCCAGAAGCTTGGGAGTGGTATCACAAGGTGATTGGCGGTGGTCGTTGCCCGATTGTGGATACTTGGTGGCAAACAGAAACGGGCGGGATTTTAATGACACCCCTTCCGGGAGCGACTGACCTGAAAGCTGGTTCGGCGATGCAGCCTTTCTTTGGTATAGAGTTTGGTTTGGTAGATAACGAAGGTAATGAAGTAACGGGAAATCCTGCCGAAGGGATTTTAGTGATTAAAAAACCATGGCCTGGGATGTTTAGAACATTGTTTGGTGATCATCAGCGTTATATTGATGCTTATTTTGCGAATTATCCTGGGATGTATTTTCCTGGTGATGGTGCACGACGAGATAAAGATGGAGATTATTGGATTACCGGTAGGGTTGATGATGTGATTAATGTGTCTGGTCACAGGATGGGTACCGCAGAAGTTGAGAGCGCCTTAGTGCTTCATCCAGCAGTGGCTGAGGCGGCGGTTATTGGTTATCCACATGATATAAAGGGGCAAGGTATTTATACTTTTGTGACCTTGATGGATGGGGTTGAAGCAACGGATGAATTACGTCAAGAGTTAGTGAACCATGTGCGTAAAGAGATAGGGCCAATAGCCTCACCTGATGTTATTCAATGGGCGCCAGGCTTACCTAAAACACGCTCAGGTAAAATTATGCGTAGAATTTTACGTAAAATTTCTGAAAACTTAATTGATGAATTAGGCGATACATCGACCTTGGCTGATCCATCAGTCGTCGATGATCTTATCGCGAATCGCCCTAGTCAATAATCAGTATTTCTAGGTATAAAAAAGCCCGCTAAAATGCGGGCTTTTTTATACGATATGGTTAAAAGCGACTTACTTAGTGTGGCAATGATGGAAAGTCTAAGCCAACCATTTTTTGCATAATGCGAACCACTTGGCAGCTATAACCAAACTCATTGTCATACCAAAGGTAAAGAACGCAGGAATCACCTGTGGCAATGGTTGCTTTTGAGTCAATGGTGCAGGCTTTTCGAGCGCCCACTAAATCAGTTGAAACGACTTCAGTAGACGTAGTGAAATCAATTTGCTCGCGCATAGGCGAGTGAAGAGCCGTTTCACGTAGGAAGTTATTTAGTGTCCGTTTATCGGTTTCCTTTTCTAAATTAAGATTCAAAATAGCCATAGAAACGTTGGGTGTTGGGACACGAATCGCATTACCGGTTAATTTGCCTTCAAGTTCAGGCAATGCTTTTGAAACAGCCTTGGCGGCACCTGTTTCAGTTAACACCATATTTAAGGCGGCAGCACGCCCACGTCTTTCACCTTTATGATAATTGTCGATTAAATTTTGATCGTTGGTGTACGAATGAACCGTTTCAACGTGGCCTTTAATAATGCCAAGCTCATCATTTATTGCCTTCAAGGTAGGTGTGATAGCATTAGTGGTACAACTAGCAGCAGAAATAATTTTGTCTTCTGGCTTGATGTCCGTTGTATTGACTCCAAAAACAATGTTCTTAACGTCTTTACCGGGCGCGGTTAATAGCACTTTACTAGCGCCTTTTGATAAGAAGTGTTCACTCAGTTCTGCTTCATCGCGACGAATGCCAGTGTTGTCGACAATCAAAGCATCATTGATGCCATATTGAGCGTAATCGATTTCTTTTGGGTGGCTCGCGTAGATGACTTGAATTAAATTACCATTGGCCATGATGGTGTTGTTTTTTTCATTGACTTTAATGGTGCCTTTAAACGAACCATGTACAGAATCACGGCGCAGCAAACTGGCGCGTTTTTGTAAATCATTGTCGCCGCCTTTGCGAACAACAATGGCACGTAGGCGCATTTTATTTCCAGAGCCGGTGCGTTCTATAAGTAGGCGTGCTAACAAGCGACCGATGCGACCGAAGCCGTACAAAACCACGTCTCTTGGTTCAGAGGTGGATTGTTCGTGGACCTGACGGATGCCTTCACCTAGTTTATCAGCAAGGAAGTCCTCAATGCCTAAGCCGCTAGTGTCATTCTTAAATTGAACCGCTAACAGTCCTAGGTCAATACGGACAGGTCCTAATTTCATTTTTTCTAATGCGGTTAGTACTTTGAAGCTATCGTGGATGGAGAGCTCCACTTTTTCAAATTGACGAACATAACGGTGCAATTTAAGTAGGGTGACCGGTGAAGCGTTAATGAGCGTTCTTCCGTAAATTTTAAGAACGACGCCATTGGCACGGTACATCTTACCGATGATAGGGATCATGCTTTCAGCAATTTCTTGGCGGCTTTCCCACTCAGCTAAATATTGATCGTGTTGCTCTACACTCATATAAAAGATACCTGTATTTTTTTTAGGGTTGAAAGGAAATTATATCAAATATTAATGGCTAATAGTGCGGTGCAACTGGCGTTGCGATATTTTAAATTGTCGTTTTAAATTAACGTCAGCGCGTCTACTGCTAGTGGGAGCGTTGAATAGAAAATAGGGCCAGTTGCTCCATCGCGAGTTTGTAGTCGTTATCAACAATATCGCGTAATGCATCAATAGCTTTTTGTGCCTCTTTGTCTGCGAACTCGGCAGTGTAGGCTAACGATCCTGTAGATTTTATAATCGAGAGGATATCCATATGAGCGGTGCGATTACCTTCTTTAATTGTTTTTTTAATAAAGTCGGCTTGTTCTTTTGTTCCTGTCGCCATGGCATGGATTAACGGTAATGTTGGTTTGCCTTCGGCTAAATCATCACCCAGGTTTTTACCCAGTTTCTCTGCGTCGGCAGTGTAATCGAGCATGTCATCCATAATTTGAAAAGCGTTGCCCAAATGAAGGCCATATGCCGATAACGCTTTTTCAGTGTCCTCACCTTTGTTTGCAAGTACAGCACCTAGTTGAGTACTGGCTTGAAAAAGTTTGGCGGTTTTTCTTCTAATAACTTCAAGGTATTGAAGCTCATTTGTATCGGGGTTGTTAATATTAAGTAATTGTAAAACTTCACCTTCGGCAATGGCATTGGTGGCGTGAGATAAAATATCCATAACGCGCATGTTACTGACACTGACCATCATTTCGAATGAGCGTGAATGTAAAAAATCACCAACTAGAACACTGGCTGCATTACCCCAAATAGCATTGGCGGTATCGTCACCACGGCGTTTATCCGATTCATCAACGACATCGTCATGCAAGAGGGTGGCGGTGTGAATAAACTCAATAACGGCGGCCAGTATAATATGATCTTTCCCTTCGTAACCTAACGCACAAGCTGATAGTGCAACGAGCATGGGTCTTAAACGTTTGCCGCCACTATTAACAATATGAAAACCAATTTGATTGATCAGAACAACATCCGAGTTTAGTTCTTGCAAAATTTGCTTGTCGACTTGATTCATGGCTGGGGCCATGAGCTGTTGAATTGCTTTAAAGTCTATTTTAGGCGTTGCTGAGGATGCGTTTGTGCTGCTCATTTTTGAGAATTAAGGTAAGGTAATTTAAATCAATAGCGTATAATACCAAGTATTGACGCTTAAAAGCAGATAAGAAAATGCTTTTCCTTGTTTATTTGGGATTGACCAACCGCCCACTAAAGGATAAAATTCGCCTCTTTTTAAAACCACCCACAACACTAGGGAGTCTCTAGACAATGTACGCGGTAATTCAAACAGGCGGTAAACAATATAAAGTCGCCGAGGGTGATTTCCTTAAGATCGAAAAG